>JAFZPB010000056.1 GCA_017552595.1 Muribaculaceae bacterium | reverse complement strand
TATCTGCTGAAGAAGCCGCTCCTGTCGTAGAGGCTGCCCCCGAAGCCGTCGTGGAGGAAGAAGCCCCTGCCGCTGAAGAGGATGCCCCCGAAGAGAAAGTGCCCGAGGATGTGCCTGAAGCAGAGGATAATCAGACTGAGGCAGAGGCCGCTCCTGAGGCAGAAGAGATTAAGCCTGCCGAAAGGTTGTCCAAGGCCGACGTGATAGCCCGCCTTGAGGCCCTCGCCGCTTTGGCCGCCGAGAAAATCTCGCGCGAGGAGACGGCAAAACTAAAGCAAATCTTCTACAACATTCGAAAAGGCGAACTTGAAGAGGAAAAACGCGCATTCCTTGATAAGGGCAACGAAGAGAGCGCATTCGCTCCCGCGCCCAACCCCGACGAAGACCGTGTCAAAGAACTTCTCGCCGCAATCCGCGACAAACGTGAAGTCCTTCGCGAAGAACAGGAATCGGCCCGCAAGTCAAACCTTGACAAAAAGAATGAAATCATCGCCGAAATCGAACGCCTTGCGGAAGATATCGACAATGTTAATCTTCATTTCCGCCGCATTCAAGAGTTGCGCGAACAATTCCGCGCTATCGGCGATGTGCCCGAAACCGAAAATAAATCGCTCTGGAAACGTTTCCAAGACTCTCTTGAACACTTCTACGACCAGTTTAAGATAAACAAAAGTTTGCGTGACCTCGACTTCCAAAAGAACCTCGAGCAGAAAGTGGCCCTATGTGAAGAAGCCGAAAAACTCGCAGAGGAAAACGACGTAGTCGTGGCTTCTCGTCTGTTGCAGGAACTTCACATTAAATGGCGCGAAATAGGTCCTGTTGCAAAAGAGCACCGCGAGGATATCTGGAATCGCTTCCGCGACGCATCGGCAGTGGTGAACAAGCGTCACCAAGCCCACTTCGAGGAACGTAAAGAACGCGAACAAGCAAACGAAGCCGCAAAAACCGCAATATGCGAACGTGTTGAGGCGTTGAACTTCGACGAACTCAAAACTTACGCCGCTTGGGAGGCGATGACTAAGACCATCCTCGATGCTCAGGCCGATTGGAAGAAAATCGGTTTTGCTTCGAAGAAGATGAACAACGCGCTCTTCGCCCGCTTCCGTGAGACTTGCGACAAGTTCTTCAATCTCAAAGGCGAATTCTACCGCTCGGTTAAGGACAATTATGCCGCCAACCTCGAAAAGAAAATCGCTCTCTGCGAAAAGGCTGAAGCCCTCAAGGACAGCACCGATTGGCGCAAGACCGCCGAAGAAATTGCCGCACTCCAAAAAGAATGGCGGACAGTCGGTCCGGTTATCAAACGCCATAGCGACGCCGTCTGGCATCGTTTCCAAGCCGCTTGCGACCATTTCTTCGAGGAGAAGAAAAAGAACACTACCGATGTTCGTCGCTCAGAGCAGGCCAATTTGAAGGCTAAACGCGAAATTCTTGCCGCCCTCGAAAATATCGACCCCGAACTCTCGGAAGACGACGCTGTAGCCCTCGTTCGCCAAAAAATGGCTGAATGGAAAGAAATCGGCCACGTTCCCTTCAAAGAAAAGGAGAAATTGCATGAAAACTACGGCAAAATTATCGACGAGTTGTTCAAACGCTACGATATGCGCCGTTCACGCCAGCATATGGCTTCCTTCGAAGAGTCGTTGAGCCGAATAGAAGGCGACGACAACAAGTTGTATCGTGAACGCGACCGTCTCATGCGTGCTCTCGAAGGCAAGCGCTCCGAACTCAACACCGCCGAGAACAACCTCGGATTCTTCAACGTCAAATCGGCTTCTGGCAACGCCATGCTTGACGAAATCCAGAAGAAAATCGGACGTCTAAAAGAAGAAATCGACGATCTCGAAAAGAAAATAGCCGTTATAGACAGCAAAATCTAAGCGGCACGACATTAAGCCGCCTCGCGCGGAAGGCTCGCCCATTGGCGGCAAGCCTGTCTGCGCGGCGACAGCGGCACAAAACCCCAAAGTTCAAAACAAAGCAGACTAAATGACAAAACGGACAATACGCAATTATGGGAATCTGATTCCGGCAATGGTCGTCATCTTCGACTTCATTGTTCTTAATTGTTTGTTTTTGACAACCTGCTTGCTTTTCACCCGACCTGAGGACCAATTCTTCTCGCGGCCGGTGATGATGCTTGTCAATTTGGCATACTTGCCGACGGTTTATCACTACTGGAAAGTACGTGTCGACCGCACAATTCACATGGACCGCGTGGTGTTTACCGCCTTTAAGGCAGTAATTATTCACTTAGTTGCTTTCTCGTTGCTCTGTTTTGCGGTCAAGTTCAACCAAATTCCGCTCCGCACTTTCGGTCAATTCTATGGAATATTGGCAGTCGGAATGCCGCTCTGGTGGGCTATCTCCCGTGGCATCATCAAGTCGATGCGCCGCCGCGGACGCAATCGCCGAAACATCATCATCATCGGCACACGTACAACAGCCCAACGCCTTCGCGACCAAATTTCCGACTTATCCTACGGCTATAATTTTCTCGGATTTGTAGATGAGGAAAAACCCGAAGAAATCGACGACAATGATTTTCTCTGTACAATCAACGAACTTGAGGAGACAGTCAAGCGGATGCATAACATCGACGATATTTACTTCACAATTTCGGGCGAAAAGAGCAATTTGATGCCACTTGTGACAAGAATTTGTGACAATAACTTCATCAATTTCTTTTACGTCCTGCGAATCAGCCGCTTCCTCTCCCGTCACTACGAGATGAGTCAAATCGGTACGATGCCCGTTGCCGCAGCGCGTCCAAATCCTCTCTCGCGAATTTCCAACCGAATTATCAAACGTCTTTTCGATGTAGTCGTATCGTCGATATTCCTCATCTTCTTCCCGCTGATATTGATTCCAGTGGCGATTGCCATTAAGATTTCGTCGCCAGGGCCGATATTCTTCAAGCAGAAACGTACCGGATTTATGGGCGAAGAATTCAACTGCTGGAAATTCCGCACAATGCGCGTCAATAAAGACGCCGACAAAAAGCAGGCGACGAAAGACGACTCCCGCAAAACCAAAGTCGGCACATTCCTGCGCAAAACCTCTATCGACGAACTGCCGCAATTTATTAACGTGTGGCTAGGCGACATGTCAATTGTCGGTCCGCGTCCCCACATGCTCACCCACACAGAGCAGTATGCGCGGCTTATCGACCAATATATGGTGCGACACTTCATCAAACCCGGGATTACCGGATGGGCGCAAGTCAACGGCTACCGCGGTCAGACCGAAGAACTATGGCAGATGGAAAAGCGTGTTGAATATGATGTGTGGTATATCGAGAACTGGAACTTCTTCCTCGATATAAAAATCATGGTCAAGACCATCATCAACGCAGTCAAAGGCGAAGAAAACGCATTCTAAACTGACGGTTATTCCCCGCTAAAATCCCCGTCAAAGGCGAAACCAATGACGGGGGATTTTTATATCAATTATGAGGCATTATTAGATTATTTTAATTTTTTGAGGGCTTCGATGGCTTTGGAGTAATTTTGTGCGGCGGACTTCTCAAACCAGTATTTGGCTTTCTTTACGTCTTTTGCCACTCCTTCGCCATGAAGATAGCAATCGCCTATGCAGAATTGGGCTTTGGCATAACCGTTGTTTGCCGCTTTTTCATACCAATAGGCGGCTTTCTCTAAATCTCTTGTTACACCGAATCCGGCATCGTAGCAGTAGCCTAAGTTGTATTGCGCTACAGTATTGCCGTTTTTTGCCGCTGTTTCATACCAATAGACGGCTTGCTTTGCGTCCTGTGCGACACCATTACCCCTCTCATAGCATACTCCAAGATTGCATTGGGCTTTGGCGTGGCCTTTCTTTGCCGCTTTTTCGAACAAGGAGAATGCTTTGTCGTAGTCCTGAGAAACGCCTTGTCCGTTGAAGTATAAATTCGCTAAATTGTATTGGGCGCTTTCGTCGTCCTGCTCGGCGGCTTTCTTATACCAATAGGCGGCATTCTCATAACTTTGAGCCACCCCCGCTCCTTCTTCGTAGCAACAAGCGAGGTCGTATTGAGCGTCGGGATGTCCGAGTTGCGCGGCCCTGCCGTACCAATATGCGGCCTTTTCGACACTTTGCTTTGTGCCGTAGCCATCATCGTAACAAAGGGCTAAACTATATTGCGCATCGGCGAGGTCGTTTTTGGCGGCTTTTTCATACAGACGGAAGGCTTTGTCGTAATCCACAGCCACTCCACGGCCATTATAATATAGCATTCCCAAGTTGAACATGGCACTATCATCGCCTTGTTCAGCCGCTTTTTCATACCAGTAAGCGGCTTTCAAATAATCTTTTTCCACTCCGGAGCCTTCTTCATAACAAACGCCTAAGTCGTATTGAGCATCGGAATGGCCTTGCTGTGCCGCTTTTTCATACCAATAAACGGCTTTTGCTGCGTCTTGTTTCACGCCCTCGCCGTCGTCGTAGCAAACCGCCAAATCGTATTGTGCATCGGGAAAGCCTTGCTCGGCGGATTTGCTGTACCAATAGGCGGCTTTTTTTGCGTCTTTTTTCACGCCGATGCCGTTGTCATAGCAAACACCTAAATTATATTGACCCTCTTTGAGCCCTTGCTGAGCGGCTTTGTCGAAATAATAGAACGCTTTTCCTCCGTTTTTTTTCACGCCGTAGCCATTGACGTAGCAGAGGCCCATGTCATAGAGAGCAATCCGGTATCCCTGATTCGCGGCTTTTTCAAACAAGGCGAACGCTTTTGCGTAGTCGTGTTCGACGCCCACGCCATCGACATAACACATTCCTAAATCGCATTGGGCTTCGGCAAAGCCCTGATTTGCCGCTTTTTCGAGCCAATAAATGCCTTGTCGGTTGTCCTTCACCACGCCTTCGCCGAATAAGTAGCACATTCCTAATGCGTGTTGTGATTCGGCATTGCCCATTTCGGCGGCTTTTGTCAACGTGGCTATGTCGGACTGGGTGATTTGGTCGGATTGGGACGAGTTCGCGTTCGCTGCGTTAAGAGAGAGGGAAACGCATAATGCTATAGCGGCTAATAATGAGAACTTATTCATTGGTATAGGTTTTTATGTGAAAAATTATAATTGCTTGTCGCAAAGGTATATTATTTCGGAAAGATTTCCAAACATAGACAAAAAAATCCGCCGTGAAGCGGATTTTTAGTGTCAGTTTGATGTCAGTGTATTGTGACCATTGTGGCGCCGAATCCATACTCTTGGAACGAGGCGTCGTGGTAGTCGCATCGGGGATAGCGACGTTTAAGTTCGTCGGTAATTGCCTTGCGAAGAACACCTTCGCCTTTTCCGTGGATGAAAACTATCCGTTGTCCGCGGTGGCCACGGTTCTCGTCCATCACGCGTCGGAATTCTTTGAGTTGACATTGAAGCATGTCGAATCGCGTCATTCCGGCGACAGTATCGACGAGTTGGTTGATATGGAGGTCAACTTCGATTATGTCGGGCTGCGTTTGATTTGGCTTCGAAGTGGCTCTATTCGCTTGCGGCTGAGTCGGCTGTCGCTTTTCGTTCATCGCTTCTTGAAGTCGGTCGGCATCGATGAACATTGGCCTAATGGGGCGGTCGTTTTTCACGATGTCGAATGCAATCACCGGCGTTTCGAAGTAGGGGTTGTCGTGGAAACAGTGAAGACGGAAAAATTTGGTGTTGTCGACGGGATATTCTACTGCTGTGGGCGATTTTAAGGTATATTCCTTGTCGCGCTTGAACGCCACATATTGGATTGAGAATCGTTCGAGATTCGGAATCGTATCGCGGTCGAGGGTGTCGAGCGTTATCTGGTAGTTTGGCTCGACGATTCCGGCGTATCGGGTGGTCCACTTGTGGCCTTCTCCGCGGGTGGCATATACCACGAGCAGGAAATAGTTGGAATCGTTGACCAAAACGGCATCGAAAGAGGTCGTTGACAACTGTTTTATGTCGATAGGCTCAAAGCCGACCACAATGTTGAGTTGTTCGCCTTCGGGCGTTTCCTCAGGGACAAATGTCTTTGGGGTGGTCACTTCCACCGAAGTGGTTTTTGCTTGAGCGGCGTTCGCTTTCTGCTCGGCGGGTTTGTCGGTGCTGACAACGACGCATTCTTTCAGCAATACGGGTTGTTCGAATCCGTCTTCGTCCTCAACGAAGGCATATTGGTTTTCGATGCGGACGATTTTGCCACCGCCCACATCGTTTAGAAACCGCACTATATCACCGACTTTTGCCATAGAGATGGATTATTGTCGGCCATCAACGGTAACGTCGCGCGAGATTTTCGAAATAAGACCTTGAAGCACCTTGCCTGGACCGAGTTCGACGAACTCTGTGATGCCGTCGGCAATCATTCGCTCGACGCTCTGAGTCCAGCGTACAGGGGCTGTGAGTTGGGCAATAAGGTTTGCCTTGATTTCCTCGGGGTCGGAGTGAGGAGTGGCGTCAACATTCTGGACGACAGGACAGCAGGGAGCGTTGAAAGCCGTCGATTCGATGGCTTCGGCAAGTTCAGCACGAGCGGGCTCCATGCAGGGAGAGTGGAAAGCGCCTCCCACTTTCAGGGGCAGTGCACGACGTGCGCCGGCTTCTTTAAGGCGTTCGCAGGCTACGTTGACTGCTTCGATTTCGCCAGAGATAACGATTTGTCCTGGGCAGTTGTAGTTGGCTGCCACGACCGTGCCGTTGATTTCGGCGCAAATGTTTTCGACAGTTTCGTTGTCGAGTCCAAGAATTGCCGCCATCGTCGAGGGCTTGAGTTCGCAGGCTTTCTGCATCGCCATTGCACGTTTTGCCACGAGGCGCAGGCCGTCGTCGAACGAGAGCGCTCCAGCGGCTACGAGTGCGGAAAACTCGCCAAGCGAATGCCCTGCCACCATGTCGGGGCGGAAATCTTCGCCAAGAGTGGCGGCAAGTGCCACTGAATGGATGAAGATAGCGGGCTGAGTGACGCGTGTCTGCTTGAGTTCGTCGTCAGTTCCGGCAAACATTATATCTGTGATGTTGAATCCGAGGATTTCATTGGCATGGTCCATCAGGCGGCGTGCCTCTTCGTTGTTGTCATAGAGGTCTTTGCCCATTCCAACGAATTGGGCACCTTGACCGGGGAATACAAATGCTTTCATTTTGGTTGTCAATTAAATTAGGCTGCAAAATTACAAAAAATCCCTGACATAGAGAAATCTTGCTCCGTACTGTCCGCTTTATTTTCTTGTTCAATTATCAAAAGTTTGGTTATCATAAAAGTGATAATCATAATTATGATAATTATAAATGTAATAATTATGTGGCAAATCTGTCTGCTATACGAAACGGCGGTTTATATCCCTGCGCCGTCGGAGAAGGATGGGATGCTGTCGGGACGGTGTTGGCTGACTTTCGAATATGGGGCGACGTCGGTGGTTATCCAGATGTTGCCGCCGATGACGGCATCGTGGCCTATGCGTACACGGCCGAGAATCGACGCATTGGAATAGATTGTCACGTTATCTTCGATGATGGGGTGACGTGGAATGTCGAGCGGCAGACCGTCATCGCCATAAGTGAAGTTCTTTGCACCAAGTGTAACGCCTTGATAAAGCGTCACGTTGTCACCGACGATGGTGGTGGCTCCAATGACGATGCCCGTGCCGTGGTCGATGGCGAACCGGCGGCCTATAGTGGCTGCAGGGTGGATATCGATGCCGGTGGCGGAGTGGGCCATTTCAGTGATGATTCGCGGAATAATCGGCACGTTAAGTCGCACGAAAGAGTTTGCGGTGCGGTAGTGGAGCATCGCCTTTACGGCAGGATAACTGACGATGATTTCGCTGAGGTCGGTAACGGCAGGGTCGATTTTCGCAACGGCTTCGACATCTTCCAAGACGGAATGTTTGATGTCGGGCAGGCGTTCGATGAAACGGTCGGCAACATCGGCGATAGTCGCTTCGTCGCCGAGACGGATTTCCGAGGCCTGGTGCCTCACAATTTTTCTAATGCGGCTCACGGCATCTTCCAATGGAAGTTCGCCGAAAAATGCAGGAAACACCACTTCCTCAATAAGCGACATCAGTTCGTAAAGTTCTCGACGGCATGCCTTTCGATATGCCGCGTTTTCGCTCATGCGTCGTTCGATGGCGGTGGGTTGGGAGAGCCGTTGCGCAACGTCGTTGGTAATATCTTTTGAGTTCATAGGGACTTATTCGTTGAAGAGATTGGTGGAAATGTATCGTTCGCCGGTGTCGGGGAGCAGAGCCACGATGCGACGGCC
>JAFZPB010000055.1 GCA_017552595.1 Muribaculaceae bacterium | reverse complement strand
GCCGTCGGCGTTGACTACGTAGAGTTTCTCGAAACCGAACTCCGTGTAGGCGACTTTCGTGCCGTCGGGGCTCCATTGCGGATTCTCGTACTTCACGGCGACGTCGTTGGTCAACTTGGTCACGTTCGAAAGCGTGCCCTGTTTCAACGACTGCGCCGAGGCCGTCATTGCGACGGCGAACGCGATGGTAAGCAATACTGGTTTTTTCATTTTATATGATTTATTGGTTATTGGTTTCTATTATTTTACGACGATTTTTGAAGATTTGACAGAACCGTCGCTCATGCGGTTGACGCGGATGTAAATCTGCCCGGATAATGGGTTCGTCACCCTAATGCCCTGCAAATTGTAAAGCGCAGTATCGACCACCTTCAAATCCGACGAGACGCTTTCAACTCCTGTTGCGGGCATTCCAAATCGATAAATCGAAACTAATTTGCCCGACAAGTTTTGGTAGATGAGAGCATACGACCCGTCGTCGCTGACGCGAGCCGTTATTGACTGGAATTTGGCGGCGCCGTCGGTGACGGTTTCAGGATGTTCGGCAATGACATCGTCACTTCCAAGTTCATGGATAGTGTAGCCGTCGCTATAATTCTTCGCACCGGAAGGCTCTACAAGATATGTCTTGTCACCGAGGGTAAACACGTCGAATCCGTCGGTAGAGGTGCGGGTAAATGCTTTCGTCACGACTTGTTTAGCCGTACGGAGACGATACATAAACGCTTTTTCAGGATTTGATGCGACAGTGGCCACTGTTTTGGCACAAGGTTGTGCGATTGCCGTAGCATCGGCTGTAAATCCTAAATCTACGGCAGTTGCAGTTCCCGATTGCGCACCATTGACAATCTTGAAGATTGCGCCCTTGGTGGCTGAATTGACAAGCACGCACATATAGCCGCCGGCAGAAGAAAGCACATTGCCTACAACACGGCCAACGGCATCATTACGGCCAGTGCCCTCCGTGCCCGACGGGTAGGTCAACGTCAATGTGTGTTGAGTGCCGTTAGGCTCGATAATAAACCACTTGGGCGAAACATTTGTTCCATAAGCGCTGCCTTGGTTGATTAGGATATTTCCCGCATCGTCGGTGGTGATGGCCGTCCAAGGCGTTCCGTCAATATTAGCGAACACGCTCTTATTGCCGTTGCTGTCGTAGCGCAGAATTTGTTTGTTCGTTTTGTCGTTGACGTAGAGATAGCCACCGAAACCTGTCGAGAATCGTCCATCATTAGACTCTGGCACATTCGTGGATTCCATAATCTTAGTGTAGACGAACTTATCGGGGTCGATTTCAGGCGCTTTCTCTGTTGCCGTACCGTTCAGAGTGACAGTGACGGAGGGCGCTCCTGAAGAGGAAGCCGTAAGTTTGGCGGTATGATTGCCCGCTACTGTCGGAGAATAGGTGATTGTAACCTTACCCGAAGCGCTACCGCCCGACTGCGCAATCGAGGTCTTGTCGATTGAGAAGAGGGACGCGTTGGTTCCGGAAAGCGTGAGGGTGATGTTGTCGGTCAGGAGCGAGCCGGTAAATGTCACGGAACCCGTTGCCGACGTACCTTCTTCGGTTGTGATGCCTACAGACGATTTCGATGCCAAAATCGTCGGACCTTCGGTTGTGATTACAGGATTCCATGCCGTCGGCGTACCTGACTTATAGTAAGCGATACCTTGATTGTGGACAAGAATCCATGCCTCAACGCCTGAGGTGCCGTTCACCGCCGTGCAAATCGACGATGACATCGAAGTGTTACGGGTGGAGCCAAATCCTGCCGAAGGATAATCGGCGACCTTTTCGGCCTGAGCCCAACCGTTAGAGCCGTCGACGAGCACCATCTTGCCGCCCTTTAGACGGTCGGCTGCAGCAGAAGCGCCAGTATAGTCGGTTGCCAATCCGTAAGGAGTGCCTTTGTAGGTGAATACCTTGAAGGAGTTGCCGGCGATATCGGCCAAAGCGGAAGGATTCAATGTGGAGATTTCTTTACCCTCTTCGGTGAAGAGAATAGGATAATGCTCTTGTCCGGCCGCCCAATATTGACCGTTCGATTCGGGAATCACACGAGGCGACAGACCGAGTTTGATTCCGTCTTTGCCGTCGTCGTCTTTAAGGTCAAGAACGGTCGGGGTGGTTGAAACCACACCGTTAGTGATGGCATACGAAACGATAGTATTGTCTTCTGAAGTGCCTCCGGCAGCGAACATAAACGCGCCGTTGGTGAGGTTGCCTTTAAGCGCCATGCAGTCGCCGATACGGGCCTTGCCACCGATATTCGTGGTTTCGAGGAGCACTTGCGGAGTTGAAGAGTCGCTATTCCAACAGTAGATTTTGAAAGTGCCGGTGGAAGCCGATGCGTTTGCGGCAATGTTACAGCCCACAATCTTACCGTCGACATATTTGACGTCGATAAGCGAGAGGGCACCGCCGCTCACGCCTGTCATGGGAAGTTCGCCCATCTTGGCGCCTGTCTGAGCGTTGATGATATAGACGGCATTTCCGGGATTGACAACATAAAGTTTACCTGCGCCGAAGTCCATATTTCGTATTGTGGAGAAGTCGCTTACCCATGAGGCGGTCTTACCCGAAGTTTGCGAATAGTTCCAACCTTCGGTGAATGTCAACGGCGGATTCGTTGCAGTTCCAGAAACTGCCAATGTTTCTTTCTGCGTTCCCGACGTGAAGGTGATTTTGCCGGTATGCGTTCCGGCTGCGGAAGGATTATATGTAACCGTCACAGAGCCGCCGGTCTTGGCAATCGATGTGGTCGAAAGCGTGAAGTTGGTATTGTTCGACGATACGGTAATCGCGTCGGAAAGACCTGAAGCGGTGACGGTGATAGATTTCGTTTTGGGAGTGCCGACAGTGGTTGTCGGATTCCATGTAGTTGCCGAAAGGGTGATTCCGGTCGATGTGCCGGTCTTCATATCGAAACAGCATTTCGTAACCTTGTCGTTCGACACGGTGACGGATTTCGTTTGAGTGGCATATCCCGATGCCGAGACTTCGACAGTGTAAGTGCCCGCGGCAAGTTCATCGAAGAAATAAACGCCGTTATTGAACTTGTCGGTTGTCTGCGGGTTGACCTGCCCGGGATGATAGGTCGAATCGTCGGCTGAGCCTGCCGAGAAGTTGGTCACGCTGACGGTGTTGCCCGAAGAATCCTTAAGGGTGACTTTCGCACCGTTAATGGCCTTATAGGAGTCGCGTCCACGGTATGCATAGTCGGAATAACCGCAACCGTTGGCGGTGTCGCGGATGTCACCGATGATGGCGCCTTTCAGGCCCGTACCCTGTTGGGGATAGACGGCGAAACCTTTGATGATTTGCCATGCGAGGAAACGGTTGTAATCCTTGCTCTTCAATCGCAGGGCTTCGGGACGATAGTCATGGAACCACGATTCCACGAGGTAGCCCTTAGCCGTATTATTGCGGAGCACACCGAAGCAGAAGCCCATAAAAGAATAGTCCGAACCGCATCGCGGCGTGGAATATGTGGTGTTCGTCAGGCTCGTTCCGGCATGTTCGTCGACAACGGCCTTACCCATTTTTTGTCCGGCTGTCTGATTTGCCGACGTTGCGTTTGCCCAATAGAAAGCGATAGTATAGTTTGCCGAAGCATTGCCTGCGTTGGTGTGGGCGGAAAGGAAGTAGCCGCCGTAAGATGACGACTGCGAAGAAATTGTCGAGAGGGCGAGGTCGTCGTTCGAAGTGTTCTTCGTGCGTGACATCTTGACTGTACCGCCGTATTTTACAAACAAGTCTCGGACGTGCATACAACGCGTCAAGTTGCCGTCGGATTCGTAGAAAATCGGCGTTTGTCCGTTTGGAAGAGGTGTCGGACGGTCGCTGGAGTCATGGCCGCCATGACCCGGGTTTACATACCATTTTTTGCCCGAGAAACTCAAGGCGTCGGCTGTCATCGCCACAGTTGCGGCTATGAGAAATAAAGTAAAAAGTTTTTTCATGGCGTTACTGTTTTTCGATTGTCAACATATAGATTTTGCCTTCAAGAGTGTGGTAGGCTATTTGCTTCCCGTCGGGACTGACGGCGGGGAACATCTTGATTTCCGCGCTGTTCGGCGTCAACTGCTGGATTTGTCCGCCACGCGACGGAACGACCACGATGTCGCTCTTAGTGAAGATATAGCCGTCGTCCTTGTCCTGCATGCCCACGACATATTCGTCACCGCACCATACCGGAGCGTGGATTTTGCCGAGATGCACGAGGCCCGAACCGTCGAGGTTGCAGGTATAGGCGTCGTCATGGCCCACGAAAAGTATACGCTGGCGGTTGGGCGACAGGCTCGTCCAGCAATAGTTCACGTCGTTGTCGGCAGTCGAAAGCGGGTCGACAACCGTGCGGCGGCCGTTGTTATAGACAACGACCTTCAGGTCCTCTTCGGTCACGTAAACGTTGATGCGGTTGCGCGCCGAAGCCGAAAGGTTCTTCATCTGGATTTTGCGGGCCGCGAAGGGCTTCACTTCCATCGCCTTTCCTTCGGGCGCGAACTGAACGCGGTTCTCAACGAGGTTGACGTTGTTGATGTGGCTCACGCGGTCGGCGAGTTTCGAAGTGGCCTTGGTCGCCAAATCGACGCTGAAAAGAGACACCTTCTGCTCGTCGGCGTGGATTTCGTGGCATACTGCCGTCTTGCTGTCGGCCGACACCGCCACTTTATAGCCCGCTCCGGGGATGGATGTCAACTTGGTTAAAGACTTGGTGGTCAAATCGAACAGCGAAAGGCCGTCGTAGCCTTCGCCCGTGACAAGCAACGACTTGCCGTCGGGGGTGAACACGGGGTGGAACATCTCCGTGCCACCAGCGAAACGTTGTGTCTTGACTACCTTGAAGTGCTGCGCCGAAACCATCGTAACAGTGGTTAGCGCTACAAACAATAACAATACTTTTCTCATTATATTTCGATTCATTGGCTAATTATTTTCTTTTAATTGAATATAATATTTGACGAACCGGCGGTGGATGCCACCAAAACTATCGTAGTGATAGCCGCGAGGATTCTTTTGACCCCGCTATAATGGTAATTAGATTTGCATCTTTTAACACTCATGTTTTGTTTAAGGTCGAAATATTCTACAATCAACTCAAAAAAACACTAATTACGCAAAGGTAATAAAATAATTTTAAATTTTTATGCAGTCGGGCGCATTTTTCACATTAATTAAATATTAGGGAAATAATTCCGTCATATTTAATTCTCATCTAAAAAAATTTCGCTATCTTTGTCAGTCTATTTTGTAAAAATAAAAAAACGCTTAATATATCATGAAGAAAAATTTTTTGCTTGCCGTCTTGTTGATATTCACAACCGGTCTTTCATCATTCGCCGAAAACTATCTTATCAGTCCTTCGGCTACAACTTCCGGCGCGGAAATTTCGTATAAAAACCGAAAATTCACCGTCGGCACGACGGCATTCCCGTCGTTCTCCGCATTTGTGGCAGCCAACCCCGCCGCCAATTCGAGCGTCTATGTCGCTTCAGGCACATACTCCGAAAATGTCACCATCAGCACATCGGGATTGACATTCTACGGCGCAAACGCCTATGGCGACACCCGCTCTTCAACCCGCACTCTCGCCGAATCGATTATCACGGGTAAAATCACCGTCAACGGCAACAACACTATAATCAACGGTTTCCACTTCACCGGAAACGGCTGCGTGGTCAACACCGCCGCAACTACATCCAGCCCCTTGGTAGGCTTCAAATTTATCTACAACAAGGTTTCCGGCTCGACACTTGCCCACGACTTCAACCACGGCGTTGTTCATCTCGGCTCGCCGAAGTCGGGCAACGACGCAATGGACGCCTCGGCACATTGCAAATACCAAAACGTAAATATCAGCAACAACGAATTTATCGGGTCGGCAACCTACCAAGCCCACTTCGTGGTTGTCTCCGGCAGTTTCGGAACTTGCTACTACAACGGCAACACGTTCAACGACGGCGGCTGCAGCATCGCCCTCTACAACGCCCAAGGCACCAACAACATCCGCTACAACGTGTTTAAAAACGTAGGCGATTTCACACGCGTAAACGGCAGCGGATACGGCGAAATCGCAATCCGCCTTTTCTACATCGCCTATGCCAACACCACCAAAATCAACATCGAACACAACGACTTCAACAACTGCCAAGGGCAGTCGACTCTCTATGCTCCCATCCGCTTCTTCAACGGCGACTCAAGCAATCCCCAAATGACTCCCGTAGGTTGTACAATCGAAATTCACCACAACATTTTCCGCAACAAACCCAAATACTCGACGGCAAATTACAACTACGTGTTCTACACCAACTATACCGACGCCGCCACCATCAACGCCCGACTCAACACCTACGACAATTCCGAACTCTGCTTCGGCATGATTAAGCAGAAGGGCGAAACCGAAACCCACCGTCTCTTCGGAAACAGCGCCATGCTCTTCGACCACGCTTCGTCGAAAGGAACCACAATGGATTATTACAAGTGGCCCACCAGCAGCGACGAATTCAAAGAGATGACGACAAAAGCCACCACCGTCTGCCAAAGTTACGACATCGACGACCTCAGCGGCTCAATCTACACTTGCCAAATCTACACTGTGGGCGACGACGAACACGGACTTCTCATCACCCACTTCTACTACAAGGACAATACCGTCAAAAAAACCTACATGTATCTCAAGCACGCGGGACACGGCTCTAACATGGCCGTCTGCAAACTCGGTGGCAAAATGTATATCATCACTGGCGGCAAATCAATCTATTCCGCAAGTTCTACAGGCTACTACTCCGCACGTCCGCAAACCGTCGCCTTCATCCCGTGGGTTGCAAGCGCCACTGCCGACTGCAACAACAACTCGTTCACCTACGACGGCACCACCTACAACATTCTCCATTGGGAAAACTCGCTCGGCACCGACGGCGCTTGCCTGACTCAACAATATCCTTCGGTTGACCAAACCAACCGCCTCTTCGTAGAGTTCACCAACAAGAGCAAGAACACTTTCGCCATCTACGACCTCGATGCCGTATATAACTACCTCTCAGGCTCCTCAACCACCAAACCCGACCCCTTAAAATTCGTCAAACTCACTTCGAAGGACGCTACCTATAAATTCTCTTCAACGAATTCCGACTATGCGGCATACGTTAACGCCGACGAAGGTCTGTTCACGTGGCCCCACCAGGGCTACACCGTCTCTGGCGACTACATCTACATTTTCGAAGGCGTGGGCGACAGCCACATCGAAACCGCCGGCTCGACCGGAGCAACGGCAGTGAACAAAAAGCCGACCATCTTCGTAACCGCTTGGAACTGGCGCACCGACAAATTCGCCTATCGCAAGCCTATCCTTCGTTCGGCAGTCCTCAGCCTCAACTACGGCGAACCCGAAGGCTTGAAGATGCACCGCGACGACAAAGGCCGCACCCACATGATTACTGGCGTAGTCACCGGCGCTTCAGGCGCACGTAAATATAGCCTTTTGGACTTCTGCCCCGAATCGGTAAACGGTGT
The DNA here is from genome assembly GCA_017552595.1 of Muribaculaceae bacterium. Lineage (GTDB taxonomy): Bacteria > Bacteroidota > Bacteroidia > Bacteroidales > Muribaculaceae > RUG14106. The sequence goes on along the minus strand of JAFZPB010000055.1, from coordinate 2,109 downwards.
TTCATATAGTGTTCCAAAAGGTGTGTCAACACCCTCGAAGACAAGCCTTAGCCTTACCGCCAACTCCGCTCCCGTCACAGGCACTTTCAACGTGACTCACGGCTCCAACGGCGGTGGAACTTACGGCTCGCTCAACGGCAAAGCGTCCTATGTCATCACCGGCACCGACGGACAATGCTTCTCCGTTGCCTTCGAAGACACGGGCAAATTCACCGGAGCATTCTCCACTAAGGTCAAAGTGACAATAACCTACACCCCCGACGGTACGAAGAGAACCCACTCCGCCAAACTTCGCATCTCCTCGGCAAACGCCGACGACGTGATAATTCCGCTAACCGGCACCGACAACGGATATGTTGATCCCGACGCTCCCGCCACCCTGACGGCTTCCGCATCGTCACTTTCGCTCACCGCCGAAGAGGAATCATCGGCATCTAAATCGATGACTTTCACTGGCTACAAACTTACAGGGAACATTTCGCTCGCGCTATCGGGAGCAAACGCTTCACTGTTCCACCTTTCAACATCATCGCTTGCCGCCGCCGGCGGTTCGGTGACGGTTACCTATAGCCCGACGGCCGCAGGCAGCCACTCGGCAACCCTCACCGCTACGGCATCGGGCGTCAATCCCGTGACAGTCGCCCTCAACGGTACGGCGACCGCCAAACCCGTCACTCCCGTTGTTGACCCGACACAATTCGTATTCACCGAAGTCAATGTCAACTACAACAACATCGTTGCCTCCAACGACGGCCGCTTCTCCACAGGCTACGGCGACTACATTTATGTCACCGACAAGGCAAACGCTTTGATTTACAAATATAACCTCAGCGGCACCCGCTCGACGGCGTTCTCAGGACTGACGGGCATCGGCACCGCCATCTCCTCCGACGACGCGGGCAACCTGCTCGTCAACAAAGACTTCTCCGCCGCAACGTCGGCCACCAACTGGATGATTATCGAGCCTAACGGCACAACCCACAACCTCACGCTCACATATCCTTCTGACGTGACCGCCGCTCGAATCGACGCCGTAGGTCGCGCCGTCGGCGATATGATGAGTTCCGCTGGAGCCTACGTCTGCATCACGCCCAACGGCAACACCAAGGGTGCGGTCTTTAAAATTGTCAACGGCGCACAGTCGGGCAACGCCATCGCCGTTGAAATGGGATTGCCTAACAACGCCACCGCCAACACTACTACCCTCGCCCAACCCCTCGTCACCACCATTCAGAAAGTGGCGGCCGACCCGTCGAAGGCTTTCGCTTTCCGCAACCGCCTAAACAAAAATGTTGTGACCAAGGCCATTTCACGCACCACCTCCGACGGCTTCGACGTGTTTACCCTCGGCGACCAAACCTATGTGGTTGAGCCTACTGGCGCATCGAATTATGGCGACGGCTACACAATCCACCTGCTCGGCAGCGAAGAAATTGTGGCGGAACGCGCTGAGACCGTGACGAACGGCACGACGAAATTTCAATCGCTTACCGCCCGCGTCAGCGATGACGGCACATACGCCTACATCTATCAGAATGTGTCGGGCGAACTGACATCAATCTACCGCTTCGGCATGCCATCGACAGGCGTCGAAACCGTTGCGAACGAAGTCGTCGAAACCGGCCACGTCTTCTACAACCTGCAAGGCATGAGAGTAGCACGCCCGACAGCGGGACAGGTGCTTATCCGCGTGGCGACGATGAGCGACGGCTCAATTCGAACCACAAAGATTATGTCGAGGTAAAGATTAAAGAGGATAGTTGAAAGGGTAAAGGGTGCTCGGCTTCGGCCGGGCATTCTTTTTTAATCAATGCATAATGCATAATTCATAATGCATAATTGTTTTTGAAGACAACAAAAAACAACGATAAACAACGTGAACAACATAAAAAGGCAGCCTACGGCTGGAAATTTTACAAATTTATCCAAATTAATACATTCGCTCCGATTGAATGTTTTTTTAACATGTATTTCCATGAATAACTCAAGAATATATGGATAATTTCTAATAAAGAAGACAACAAAGACAACGAGTAACAAAAACAATAAAAAACACTTGGAAGTGCTGTCGGCTCTACGAGCCTATTCCATGTCATTCGCTCAAGTTCT
>JAFZPB010000054.1 GCA_017552595.1 Muribaculaceae bacterium | reverse complement strand
TGCTTGTTGCCTGTTGGCCGCGTCGCGTGTTTGTGTTGGCGGTGGGTGTGTTCCGCTGTTTGTTTTTTTTTGTTGTCATTCGTTCTGCTGCCGGCTTTCGTTTTTCCTTTGCAAAGTTACGGCAAAGGGAGTTCTGCAAGTACCATCGCGTGCTTGCGCTTTTCTTGATTATTTCTTCGGATTTTTCCGACACGCTTTCCTGATTTTTGTCGTGCCGAAAAAATAAGGTTTTTCAGAAAATTCCTTGAAATTCCTTGCACTTTCCACTCCCTGATTTTGCTTCGTTTGTTTGGTATCGTAAAAATTTCAAGCTGGCAACAGCGAATGTTTAACTTAAAAAAACTTTTAATTATGGTACACACTGTTTTAGATTCACACATCGAGACCGGCCTTCGGTCAAACAAGAAGTCGAGTTACATGTTCAGTGAGAACATTTATTCCATCACCGTGACTGGCGAGGATGGGGAGTATTTCACCTGCGAAGTGATGGCCGAATCGAGCGCAGCTGCTTGCTCGGTGGCCGAGGATTTGGCCCGCGACGTGATGCCTGACATCGCTTATATCACCGTGAATTTCATGAATTGACACGCATCAACCTTATTTATTCACCCTTAAAAAATTCAAAGTTATGAAAGTTTCAGATCACAATCAGAAAGTGTTGGAGAAGTTCGCCGCTATGATGGTGGCGCGTATGGAAGAAATGAAGGCTTCCGAGTGGAAAAAGGGCTGGATTGCCCGTACTTACGGCGGCGGTCCGGTGAATGTCGAGGGTCGTTCTTACAGCGGCGGCAACGCCTTCATGCTGATGCTCGACTCGTCGATGAACGACTACGAATGGCCGATTTACTGCACGCTGAAGCAGTTGAATCGGCTTGGCTGCCACGTCAATAAGGGCGCGACGTCGATGCCCGTGATATTCTGGGACTACCAGTATATCGGTCCTTACGACTGGAAGATTACGCCCGAACAGTATCGTTCGCTTGACAGCGAGGCTCAGAAGTTGTATCGTCTGAGCGGCTTCCTGAAGTCGTACAATGTGTTCAACATTGACCAGACGAATTTCTTTGAGAAGCAGCCCGAAAAGGCGGCTGCCGTGACGAAGCGGTTCAACAAGCCTTGCGAGGCCTCGGACTCGAAGGGCATGTACGAGAACGCCAGCATCGACTCGATGTTGTCGGCTCAGTCGTGGATTTGCCCGATTGAGCTCTCGAAGACTCAGAACGCGTTTTACTCTCCGGGTTCGGACTCGATAACGGTTCCTGAGAAGCGTCGCTTCAAGCAGGGTCGCAAGAAGGCCGACGTGTTCCGTGACGGCATGGAGTTCTACGCCACGCTGTTGCACGAAATGGTTCATTCGACGGGCACGCCCGAGCGTCTGAACCGCAACACTGGGAAGCGTTTCGGCGACAATCTCTACGCGAAAGAAGAGTTGGTTGCCGAACTGGGTGCTGCCCGTGTTGGTCAGGAACTGGGCTTCGACAAGCGCATTCTCGATAACAACGCGGCTTATCTGGACGGCTGGATTTCGTCCTTGAAGCAAGAGCCGAAGTTCATCCTGTCGCTGATGGGCGACGTCGATAAGGCTTCGCGCATGATTCTCGAGAAGTTGGCTGCCTGATTGCAGCCTGCGCACCTTGAAGGCTCCACCTGCAAAGGTGGGGCTTTTTTTTATTTTTCGGCTAAAAAATTTGGTGGTTTCGGGGAAAGTCTGTATCTTTGCATCGTTCAAACTAAATAGCGACACGAAGTCGCTGCCCAGAGGCGGCTATTTTTGTGTCAAGACAGAAGGTAAAAAAATACGGCAGCAACCGCGTCGATTGTGGGAAACCACCATTGGAGTCCAGCTATTTAGACTTGAACAGCGCGTAGTGCTGCTTTTTATGTTCAAAAATAAATAGTATGATTGCAATGACTATGAATGCGCAGTTGGCCGTGAGAATGTGGCTGGGCGCGAAGAGTGATTGGTTTTCGGCGATTGCCGGGGAGTGTGTGACGAATGGCGAGGTGGTGAAGGCTCACGCCGTGGCCGTCGGAGTGTTGGCGGTGATTGGGTTGGGAGGTGCTTTGCTATGACTCGCAATGGTCTTTGCGTGGTGAACTACCACGTTCCGTGTATGACTCTGAAGGATGCTTTGTCGATGGCCTACGATGTTTATCTGGCCGACGGTTTGAAACCTTCGTCGATAGATTTGGGCGACGATAAGACTTGGGTGCCCTTTGTGGAACGCGATGCTTTGCAAGTGAAATTGGGTG
>JAFZPB010000053.1 GCA_017552595.1 Muribaculaceae bacterium | reverse complement strand
GGTTTGCCGAGAATTACGTCGTCGCATATAACAACGGTATCGGCAGTGATAATTAGCGCATTTGGCTCTTTTAGAATCAGTTGAGAATAAGCATCGGCCTTTTTGGAGGCAATGTGTTGGGCCACATCGTCGGCAGGCATAGAAATTGGGAAAGACTCATCTATATCGATGGCGGGAGCAATCTCGAAATCGATGTCAATCATCGAAAGAATTTGCTGGCGTCGAGGAGATTTCGAAGCCAAATAGCATTTATAATTGTCAAGATTGTTAAGTGGATGGATTGGCATGATTAACAGTGATTTACCAGCCGAAGGCTTTTGCCGACGACATCCATTTTCCTTGTGATTTCAAAATACATTCAATCACTTCTCGGGCCACTCCATGACCGCCAGTAATATCCGATACGACCTTCGCCGCCTGACGGATTTCTTCGGCAGCATCGGCTGGAGCAACTGATATGCCTGCAAAACGCATGGCTTCGATGTCGGGAATGTCGTCGCCGACGAAGATGATATCTTCCGCAGAAAGTCCGTTATCTTCGGCCCATTTTTGTAGCACGGGGAGTTTCTGCCCGGCACGAGTGAAAATGTCGGCGATTCCAAGCGAACCGAAACGCACTCTGATTGCTTCGCAGTCGGCTCCTGTAATAATGGCAATCTTTAAGCCCATTTTCACGGCAAGTTGAAGGGCGTAGCCATCTTTTATGTTGCACATTCTGACAGGCATCCCTGTGACAGGATCGAGTGGAATAGTCGATGGAGAAAGGACACCGTCAACGTCAAATACGATTCCGCGAATCTTTGACAGGTTGAATGAAGAAATATTTTTGTTATTCATTTTGAAGGAGGTCGTCGTTTGATGGATGATACTCGTTTATGATTGAAGAAGTTAGGATGTCGTAGATTTTTGCGTCAAGGCCGTCGAGCATAGAGGCGTGGCGAGAGATGGTGGAATGGTCGACACGTCGTGCGGGACCGGTCTGGCCATTATGCGGGCCAACGGATATTGCTTTATCGAAAGTAGTTTTGACAATATTCTCCATAATCGAAAAGTCGAGGTTGATACCGTGGAGAATTCTGTCGGCAATCGACCATACATGGTTGGCGAAATTGCAAGAAAAAACAGCGGCGAGGTGGAGAGCCGGAAGGTCTTCATGTCGGATTAAATGCACATTCTCAGAAACCAGTAAGGCAAATTCCTTAAGAGAGTTGATATGTTTGTCTCCAGAACCTGCCACAAAGAAATGCACTTTCGACAAATCAAGAGGGATGTTTTTGGTAAATGTCTGAAGCGGGTACAGCACACCCATTTTAGTCGGAAGGTACGACACGTCAGCATTGACGGAGGTTGTGCCCGATGTGTGGAAAATCAGCGGTCGGAATTTTTTGTCGGTTATTGACGCCAATTTTTCTGCAACTTGGGATATAGCGTCATCTTTTACAGCGATTATCACAACATCAATGTCGCGGTCAATCTCATCGATAGAATGAAGTACGCGACAGCCTTTAACAAATCGGCACAATTCAAGTGCATTTTCCGGATTGCGACTGAACACTTGGACGAAGTTAACCTTATCTTTCAGGGTGTGAAAGAAATGATAACCGACGTTTCCTGCGCCGAGTAACGCAACTTTTTTTCTGTTCATTCCGCTTTCCATTCGTTAATATGCACGCGTTCCCACATGACTTCTTCATCGGTGTGTGGCTCGCGTTGTTCTCCTTTATGGCCTAATGAAAGAATACACTCAACAGATACCGTCTCAGGAATGCCAAACATCTGCTGGACGAAATCTTCGGATAGTTGGTCGTCGGCTGTAAGACGGCCACGAATTTGAATCCAGCAACTACCGATTCCGAGTTCTTCGGCTTGAAGTTGCATGTATGACGCCGCGATAGAAGCGTCCTCAATCCACATTTCCGACTTTGTAGCATCGGCGGCGACGATAATCGCTATTTTCGCTTCGGCAATCGGTGACGCGCCTGATGTTTTACAATGACTGAGTTGCTCAAGACGTTCTTTACCCTCGACGATTATGAAATGCCACGGGCGGGTGTTCATTGAAGATGGGGCGGTCAGTCCTGCCTGCACAATCTTGGCTAAATCAGAGGCTTCTATATCGACATCAGAGTAGTGCCGGATGCTCCTTCTTGATTTTATGAGATTTAATAGTTTATTCATTATCGGAATTTCTGTTTCGTATTGTGGTTAAAAAAATGGCGCCGCAAAGCGCCATTTATGCCGGTGGGTTAGTCGTGGGTAGGCCACGCCTTAGGATACTTCTTGCTGAACTCAGGGTTGTCTTTCAGTCTGACGACTTCTTCTTCCGTAGAAGCCACAGCAGCATAAATGCGATAGTTTTTGCCCATTTTGACAATGCCCAAAGTGTTGTCCTTCTTTTGGTTGATATACATTTTTGCGCGGCGCATTGAATTGAACGAACCGACAATCAGATAATGCTCGTTACCGGTCGGGTCGAGAATCGTTGCGGGATTTGGCTCATTGGCAGGAACGACAGAAGAATCGGTCGGCGTTGTATCGTCGGACTGTCCTGACTTGCTGGCGGCGAATTCGTACGCCTTTGCTGCGGAAAGCGACAACTTGCTGTAGTCAGCAGGTTCGGGCTCGATTTTCTTCTTCGTAATAGCGGTAGACTCACTGAACGAAGGGCTTGCGATGAGAAGTTCAATTGCCGGCGGAGTATTAAGCACGAATTCGTTGCTCTCTGATGGGACAAGCGAAGCAGTCGTAAGTCGGGAGGTGTCGACTCCTTGCGTCGTCGAAACCGTGAGCCCGATGGCAACAAGTGCGGCAATTGAGGCTGCGGCACGAACGGCGCGCTTTATCCATGTCGGACGCTTGAGAACATTCTCCTCATTCTTAATTTCAACAGGCATTGGTTTGACCAACGGCGTCAATTCAATCGGAGAGAGTGCCGACAAATAGTCGATGGCTTTTCCTGACGGCAAGAAATCGATGATTTCTCCTTTGTCAAGAGTCAGCGTGCCTAATTTGCCGATGCTGACTTCGTGGTCATTTTTGAGGTGGAAGTTGAGGCCTCTTACCCCTGCTGCTACGATGTCAACGGCGGCATCATAGTTGATTGCGTCCTTGCGGGCGATAGAGTGGGCGAGAAGGCCGTCGTTGTGAGTCAAATTGCGATTGAACGATACTATTCGCGTCGGCGGGAACAGTTTGTCGGTTGATTCGTCGATTCGTGCCGATTCGTAATTTGCGACGAACCCGCCGAACGACGGAATGACTACGCAGTCGTGCCGTGCAATAAGATATTCTATGTGGTCGATTATTTGATTCACGTTGCGAAGTTACGAAAAATACCTCTAAACGGCAAGAAAAATATTGAATTTTTACTTGAAGGTAAGTCGAACAATATTAAAGCAACACTTATGATTTGATTGCTAAATTAAATGTGAATCTTGTTGTTGAAAATACTGGTATTAAAGAAATAGTTTTTGCTTTGTTTATGTTGCTTTTGGTTGGGGCGACGATAAAATCAAGCATATTGTCATTGTCGGCAAAACGACTGGCAAGGTGGTGGGCGACGATGCCCATAGTCATTCTCAAATTGACCTCAATTGTCGGAGCGACAGCAGTTTGCCCACAGTCGGAATACACCATCATATCCACACCGAGAGGACCTAAATATACACCTGAAATACTATCAGACAGCACTGATTCAAGGGAAGATTTAATATTATCAAGTTTAGACGCTGTAATATATTTTGTTAGCATTGACTTTAAGGTCGAATCATTGGCCACGATGTTACTCGAATATCCGCCATTGGCATTTGTGGAAAATACGGAATAGCCTATGAATTTTACACCTTTTTCATCGCTTTTAAAGAGCATGGCAAAGTCAAGAATCTTATTGAGCGTTTTCTCAAGAATAACAGAGCCTTGACGTGAAATTACGCCGGAGACGAATGAAATTGCCGCGTTTTTTGACATTGATGATAATTGGGCCATGCCTCGACCGCTGCTTGACCAAGGCGATTTCGCAATATAATCATGCTGACTATCAAGCAAATTCATCACTTCTTCTGCCGAGAAGACTTCTTTGGGAAGAGGTGGCGTTTCGATGCCGAAATTGTCACGAAGTCGTCGGTTGACTTCAATGGAAAATCGTCGATGGGAGAGTTGGCGTAGTCGTTCCAAATTCTCATCGGAAGGCAAATTTTTAGCTCCGGCTTTTTTGAAAATAAGACGTGAATTTGCCGACCAACCCCATGGGCAACATATGAGGTCATCTGCAACATTCTCAGGCACTTTTGTAATGACTTGCGCTTTAAGACCAAATTTTTTGCGGAAACGGTCAATGATTTCTTCGTCAGGGATTGATTCGACAAGGACATAATCGTTCTCATCTGCCCACCATATTGGCAATAAGGCTCCCGACTGACGCAAAGCCAAAGGATTTGCGGGAGGCGTGAACTGAGCCACTCCGGCGGCAAGTGCGAGGTCGTTGTCGGGATTGAAGAAAAAAAGACGGTTCACGAGTTGAATATGCGAAAACCTTACTGTATGTAGGCGGTAACTATTTCGAGATTTTCCGCTTCGGGGCGGATATCAATCCACTTAGCCGTTGCAGGCACAAGGATGGTTTCGCCTTGACGAATGTCGACGACATTGCCGGTATCGTTGACGATTTGCCCTTTTCCCGCTGTGGCAATTACAATGCGGAATGAATCGTAACGGGAGATTTTCACGCGATGACTGTGGGTGAGCGATAGAAGTGTGGCAGTGAAGAACGGACATTCTTTCATGACAATTTCACGGTCGGATTTTGGCGAAATATGCCGCATGTAGTCTTCGTGTACGCGATAGTCGATAGCATCGACGGCAAGGTCGGTGTGAAGTTCGCGTTTTTTTCCGTCTTTATCGGTGCGGTCATAATCATAAACACGATATGTAATATCGGAGGTTTGTTGGATTTCGAGGATTAAGTTGCCGGCACCGATGCTGTGGATCCGCCCTGCGGGAAGATAGAACAGGTCACCACGCGATGGGTTGAATTTGGCGAGCACATTCGACAGAGTGTTCTGCTCGATATGTTGCTTAAGTTGCTCCGGCGTAATGGATTCCAATAAACCGGAATAGAGATAAGCATCTCCTTGAGGGTCAAGCGTGTACCATAATTCGGTTTTTCCCCAACAGTTGTGGCGACGTTTTGCGATTCGGTCGTCGGGGTGGACTTGAATTGACAAATCCTTTGCCGCATCGATAAACTTTATTAGCAATGGAAATTTGTTGCCGAACAGGCGGTACAACCGTTCGCCAAGGATGTCGTTGCCATATTGTTGGAGCAAATCATTGATTTTTATTCCCTTGAATTGACCATTACTGACAACGGATTCATATCCCTCCAAGCCTGAGATTTCCCAACTTTCGCCGATAGGGTTGTCGTCGGGCTCCATACCTTTAAATGGGCGTAGCCGATGTCCCCCCCAAAGCACCTGTTTGAAATAAGGTTCGAATCGAAGAAATCCCAATTCGCTCATAGGATAAAACTGTGAATGACGTTAATCAGAACATTTTGTCGGGATACTCTCCCTCGGCGTGCATGCGGGCAAGTTTTTCCACAACTCCTTCACGGTCTTCGGCGTAAGTCACGCCGAACCAACGTGATTTCGTTTTCAACACCTTGACAGTGGCTAATCCTTTGGTCATCATTTCGTTAACAACCATCGGAATGAAAAATTCCGCTTTAGGCACGTTGATATTGTAAGAGAGAAATTCGACGAACGACTCGTTGCTATAGTCGAAATAGTCGGGCGTGAATCCCCACATATTCATAGAGACGGGTGTTTCAGGCGTGAGGTGTTGAATCATTCCGTTTTCGTCGGTAAAAACGATTTCGTGTTTATCGTTGTAGCCGATGGCTGTGCGTTCGACAACGGTGACAAGTTGGTCGTCCTTCACTTCGCAGACGCCACGGGCCACAGTGCCGCTTTCCGACATCGTGTTACCAACTTCAAAAGCAACCATGCAGAAGTCACCTTTGCGGTCGCGTGGGCGAGAAAGTTCTTTTGCCATTACTTCAAATGTGTTACGCCCATAGAAATCGTCAGCGTTTATAACAGCAAAAGGCTCGTTAATAGCAGTTTGTCCCATCATGATTGCGTGGTTTGTACCCCATGGCTTGGTGCGTTCTGTCGGGCATTTGAATCCGTCGGGAAGACTATCGAGTGATTGGAAAACGACTTCGGTAGGAATACTGTCGGTATATTTCGACAGAACGATTTGACGGAAATCATTTTCAAAATCTTTGCGAATAACGAATACGACCTTTCCGAAACCGCTTCGTATAGCGTCGTAAATGGAGTAATCCATTATGGTGGCACCGTTAGGGCCAAGTTTGTCAAGTTGCTTAAGGCCGCCGTAACGACTTCCCATTCCGGCTGCCAGCACAAGCAATGTAGGTTTCATATCTTATAAAATACGTCAGTCAATAAATTTTTCTCAAAATACGCCACAAAATTACTAATAATCCCCCAAATATCCAAAAAACTAAGTTTGGGCGGATTAAGCGTTTCAGATTTCTGCGGCGAAGGATTGGCCGTAGTCGCGGCAGCGCGCAATGGCGTCTTCGTCGGGCATCCAGAGCAGTGAGAGGCCGTCGTCAACGACTTCTAAACCAGCGGCGGCGAGTGCGGCGGAAATCTGCTTAACAGCCTCACCACTCCAACCGTAAGAGCCGAAAGCGGCGGCCTTTTTGCCTTTGAATTTCAGACCCTTTATCATTTCAAGCATTCCGGCAATGGCATAGGAAAAGCCGTTGTTTATGGTGGGCGAACCCATGAGTATTGCTTTAGAGCGACCGACTTCAACGAGGATGTCGTTTTTGTCGTTTTCGGAGGCGCAGATTGTGACAACTTTCGTGTCGGGAAGGGTGGCACGGATGCCTTCGGCAATCGCATTTGCCATCTTCTCGGTTGATTTCCACATGGTGTCGTAGATTAGTGTCACTTGTTCGGCCTGACCTCCCGCCGACCAAAGCAGATATTTGTCAATAATGGTTTGGTAGTTCTTGCGCCAAATGACTCCATGACTTGGGCATATCATTTTCAACGGCAGGTTCATTTCGATGATTTGTTTCACCTTTTTAGCAGCCATGGCGTTGAAAGGATTGATGATGTTGACATAATATTTCTCTGCCTCATATAGGAGAACATCTTGGTCTATTTCGTCATCGAATAGCATTTCCGATGCGAGATGTTGCCCGAAACCGTCGTTGGAGAAAAGGATTTCTTCTCCCGAAAGGTAGCAGAACATTGTGTCGGGCCAGTGGAGCATCGGGGCTTCTATGAATGTGAGCGTGGTTTCGCCGAGAGGGAGAGTGTCGCCGGTTTTGACGTTCACGAAATTCCAATCTTGATGGTATTGTCCGCGGAGAATGGCCTCGCCTTTCTTAGTGCAATAAATGGGAATGTCGGGACGATGACTAAGCAGTTCGGGGAGCGCTCCAGAGTGGTCGACTTCGTTGTGGTTCATGACAATGTAGTCGATTTTGTCAAGGTCGATTTCCTGGCGAAGGCGTTCAACGAATTCTTGGTTGTAAGGAAGCCAAACAGTGTCGAGAAGTGCCACTTTTTCATCGCGGATAAGATAGGAGTTATAGGATGAACCGTGGTGGGTTGAGAGTTCGTCGCCGTGGAAATGGCGCAAATCCCAATCAATTTTACCCACCCAAGTGACTTTTTCTGATATTTTCTTTGCCATAGATAAATGTTATTTGTAATTTTATAGCACAAAATTAACAAAAAAGGTCGGCATTAGCAAATATGGCACGATAATCCATGTTTTCTCAGTCGTCCAATATAATTACTATATCATGAACAAACCAAAGATTTTTACAATTACTTCGCCGCTTCACGATGCCGCCGCGATAGCCGTTTCGACATCATCATTCCTGTCATCAATAGATATTGATTGCGATTTTGCAGGCGATGATTACGAAGGCTTCAATGATTGCAGGTTCCCAATTATTTTTGTCAGAACCGGCGGCACGGAAAGCGTGTTTCTCAATCTTGTCAAAACAGGCAAAATTAACTTGAATAGGCGCATATATCTGCTCGCTTCAAATTCCAACAATTCCCTTGCCGCGTCAATGGAAATACTGTCGTACCTTCGCAGGAACAATTGCCGTGGGGAAATCATCCACGGGGCGGCGGAAACTATTAGGCGTCGCATTGAAGAATTGTCGATGGATGACAAAAAGACAAAAGCCCGACTTGGGGTTATCGGTCAACCGTCGGATTGGCTTATATCATCTGGCGTGGATTATTCAGTAGTAATGGAGAATGCTGGTGTTGAATTGGTAGATATCGCCATTGAGGAATTGGAGGAAGAACATTCGCGTACGGCAGATTGTGAGATACCTGTCGAGATTCGCAATGCCGAATGTTGCCAAAAGGCCAAGGAATATATAGCAGGAGCCATAAGGCTAAAGAAAGCGCTTGATGTGATTGTCGCCAAATACCACCTTGACGGATTCACACTTCGTTGTTTCGATTTGTTGACGGCAATTCATAACACGGGTTGTCTTGCGCTGTCTATGTTTAACTCGGAAAGCAAGGTGGCAACTTGCGAGGGCGACATCCCTGCCATGTTGTCAATGTGGACGGCGAGAGAAGTGACGGGAACGTTTGGTTTTCAAGCCAATCCTTCACGAATGGATACGATAGCGGGAGAAATGATTTTCGCCCATTGTACTGTGCCTTTTAACTTGGTTGAGCGATTTAGTCTTGACACTCATTTTGAATCCGGAATCGGCGTGGGCATCTGTGGAAAGTTGAAGGAGGGACCTGTGACTGTTTTGAAGATTTCGGGTGATATGAGTCGTTATTTTATCGCCGAGGGAAGAATTGATCGCAATCTCTGCGAACGCGACCTCTGCCGTACACAGGTGGCAATTCGCTTCAACAACCCTGGCGATGTGTTCAAATATTTTATGAATCGACCGATTGGCAATCATCACATAATCATCCCCGGCAATAACGGCCGCAAAATAGAGGCTTATATGAAGTCAATGGGCGCTGCCGGAGAGTTCGTCGAATAAATCGTTGAAAATATCGTGTAAACGACTCTCGTCGGCAATTATCCGGCGTAATTCTTCAAGGTCGGTTCTGTTTTGACCAAAGTCGAAATAAAGGCGAATGTAACCTTTGACCGAATATTTTTCCTGTAGATGTTCGACCATTCGGTAATAATGCCCCTCACGCGAGAGTTCTGGATAGTTATGGATGCCGAATTGGATTGTTCTGCTGATAACAGTAATTGGGGAGAGTTCCCGGTCGGCGTCGGACACGACTTTTCCGTATATGCTTCTCGGTTCGTGTTTCGATGATGCGCGGTGGTCCTCGACGGCCTCACGCATTGTGACGATTTCATCTTCGGAAAACCAACGGCGAAGGTTTTCATCGGCATAAAGGATATCGCCACTGATTATGTGGTGGCGTTCTCGCGATACGGCATTCCCTAAATCGTGATAGGCGGCTATTACGTAGGTCATATTAACATTGAGACCCAACTTTTCGGCAAGCGATAAAGAATTCTCGACCACATGGGAAATGTGGTCGAGAGAGTGGGCTTTGTCGACAAAAGAATAACGAGGAATTATTTCGTTTTCAATGTATTGTAGCAATGAGTTGTCAACCGCAGGGTTCATTCGGCGATTTCGTCGGTAAGGGCGATGTTATAGACATCTTTGACGGTTTTGACGTAATGGAATGTCAGACCGTCGATGTATTTCGCAGAGATGTCGTCGATGTCTTTGCGGTTTTCGTCGGAGATGATAATCTCTTTGATGCCGGCTCGTTTGGCGGCAAGTATTTTTTCCTTAATACCACCGACGGGGAGGACTTTCCCGCGCAAGGTGATTTCTCCTGTCATTGCCAAATTGGCTTTGACTTTTCGTCGAGTAAAGGCGGAAATAAGCGATGTTGCCATAGTAATGCCTGCCGACGGACCGTCTTTAGGAATAGCGCCTTCGGGCACATGGATGTGAACATTGTATTTCTCAAATGCACTGTCGTCAATACCGAACACGTCGCAGTTGGCCTTAACATATTGGAGCGCGATTGTCGCCGACTCTTTCATAACGTCGCCGAGATTCCCGGTAATGGTCAGTTTCTCCCCTTTGCCCTTGGAAAGAGATGATTCGACAAAGAGAATTTCGCCTCCAACGGCAGTCCATGCCAACCCGGTGACGACTCCAGCGAAGTCGTTGCCTTCGTAGCGGTCGGACGAATAGCGCTCGACACCAAGCATGTCGTGAAGATTCTCCGCCTTAACAACTTTCATCGACGGCAGATTGCTCACTTTGCGAAGGATAACTTTTCGGATAATGGTGGCGATTTGCTTTTCAAGTTGTCGCACTCCGCTTTCCGATGTGTATGATTCGATTATCTTGGCAATGGCGTCGTCGGTGATGCGGAACGCGCCTTTGAGTTTGTGCTCTTTCTTGAGACGGGGAATGATGTGCTGTTTGGCAATTTCAATCTTCTCTTCAAGCAAATAGCCCGGAATCTCAATAATCTCCATGCGGTCGAGTAGGGGTTGGGCGAGTGTTTGGAGCGTATTTGCTGTGGCTATGAACAACACTTTCGAGAGGTCGAAGTCCACGTCTATATAGTTGTCGTGGAAACGGCAGTTTTGCTCGGGGTCAAGCACCTCAAGGAGAGCCGCCGATGGGTCGCCTTTGTAATCGTTTCCAATTTTGTCTACTTCGTCAAGCAGGAGAACGGGGTTTGAACTTCCCGCACGCTTTATGGCGTCGATGATACGTCCGGGCATGGCGGCAACATATGTGCGTCGGTGGCCGCGAATTTCCGCCTCGTCATGAAGGCCGCCGAGCGAGACGTGTTGGTATTCGCGTCCAAGTGCACGGGCAATTGATTTGCCGAGCGATGTTTTGCCGACACCCGGAGGGCCAACAAGACATATAATAGGCGATTTGCCTTCTGGATTGTTAACCATCACCGCCAATTGCTCAAGGATTCTATCCTTGACTTTTTCAAGACCGTAATGGTCGTCGTTGAGGATTTGAGTGGCCTTGACGAAGTCGTAGTTAAGCGGAGTATATTTGCCCCAAGGCAAGTCGAGGAGCATTTCGAGATAGTTCAAAGAAACCGAATAATCGGGACTTTGGGGGTTTGTGCGCTCAAGTTTACTGAGTTCTTTGTTGAATGTCTCTCTGACAGCATCGGGAAAAAGTGTCTTTTTGGCACGTTTGCGGAGAAGGGAGGCTTCGTCGTCTTCGTCGCCGTAAAGTTCAGTGCGGATGGAATCCATCTGCTGTTGGAGAAACGCATTGCGTTGCTGGTTGTCGAGAGCGGTATGGGTGCGACGGTTGATGTCGTCGATAATCGACAAACGTTCTTCCATCTCCGAAAGAATCTTTAGAAGTTCGAAGCCGCGTTGCATGACATTGCGCTTCGTAAGCAACATCTGCTTGCGGTGCGGTTCGATAGGACAAGTGGCCGATACCATATTAATAAGGATGTCTTTCGGACATTCGTCGAGCGCAAATTGGAAATTGTTTTCGTGCTCGGTTTTTGAAATTATCTTTTGTGCCTTGCCCTTGATAACATCGATTAGGACAGGATATTCGTAGTCGGTGGCCTTCGGAACGATATCATCGAATACTTCAACTTGGGCGAAAATTCTATTGTGGTGTACCGTATCGCTCAATCCGTGCCCCACAATTTCTATAGTGGAAAGGCCACGAATAATTGCCGTTGACGAGCCGTCGGGAAGTTCCAATATTTTAACCACCTCAACGAGCACACCACGACCAAAGAGGCTATCGAGGTCGGGCTCTTCTTTTTCGGGATCGATTTGGCACACTACGCCGATTAGATATTTTTTTTCGTAGGCGTCGCGGGCAAGTGAGAGAGAATTTTCCCGGACAAGAGAAATTGGCATTGTCACGTTCGGGAAAAGCACGGTGTTTCGTAGAGGCATTATAGGCAAGTCGTCGGAATTAAATTTAGCCCAGACTTCCTTGTCGACATCAGGCTTGATATTGCCAGTGTCAACAACAATACTACTAAAATTGTCTTTATCTTTGTTTTTCTTCATAATACTCAAATTTATTTTTCGGTAAGTTGCAAAATTTATGCCAATACCTATGACGACTTGCTGCGGCATGAATTTGTCAAGGTCAATTTCTATGAATTTGGAATGCCTTTGGCCGACGGCCGTTGCTCCCATGAAATGGACAAAAATGAAAAAACACATGAAAATACGTGTGAAAACGCATAAAGATTCCTAAAAATAGTGGCTATGTCGAAAAAATTTTGTAACTTGCACCGCTAAACGAAATTATTAATCCTATTAACTAAATAACATGAAGGTTTACGAAACAACCGAAATCAAAAACATCTCTTTACTTGGTAGTAAAGGCTCTGGAAAAACCACACTCGCCGAAGCAATGCTTCTCGAGTGTGGAGTAATAAATCGTCGTGGCTCTGTCACAGCAGGCAACACAGTGTGTGACTACTTCCCGGTTGAAAAAGAATATGGCTATTCCGTATTTTCAACCGTTTTTTATGCCGAAGCCGCAGGTAAAAAACTCAACTTCTTCGACTGCCCGGGCGCTGACGACTTTGTTGGCAACGCAGTGACGGCATTGAACGTTACCGATGCCGGCCTTATTCTCGTCAATACCCAATACGGCGTGGAAGTTGGTACGCAGAACATTTTCCGCACCGCTTCCGGTCTGAAAAAGCCATTGGCATTCTGCCTCAACAAAATCGATGCTGAGACGGCCGACTATGACAATGTCGTTGAACAGTTGAAGGACATCTTCGGCCCGAAGGTCACTGTGGCTCAATTCCCCGCAGCAAACGGCCCCGCCTGCCACGCCATTATCGACGTTATTAAAATGAAAATGTACACCTATGGCCCCAACGGTGGCAAAGGTAAAGAAGAAGAAATTCCCGCTGAATTTGCATCGAAAGCCGAAGAACTTCACGCAACTCTCGTTGAGAATGCCGCTGAAAATGACGAGGCTTTGATGGAAAAATTCTTCGAAGAAGGCGACCTTTCTACAGAAGAAATCCTTGACGGTATGCGCAAGGGTATGATTGACCGTTCGATTTATCCCGTGTTCTGCTGCAGCGCCGAAAAAGACCTTGGCGTTCACGAACTTATGGACCGTCTCGGCAGCATCGTTCCTTTCGCAAGCGAAATGCCCGCCGTCAAGAACAACGCAGGCCAAGAAGTCAAACTCGACGAAAACGGCCCCGTCAGCCTCTTCTTCTTCAAAACCACTATCGAGCCCCACATTGGTGAAGTTAGTTACTTCAAAGTTATGTCGGGTACGCTCGAAACCGGAGCCGACCTTAACAACGCCAACCGCGGCAGCAAAGAACGTATGGCTCAGATTTACTGCGTTTGCGGCCAAATCCGTACTCAAGTCGACAAACTTTGTGCCGGCGATATCGGTGCTTCCGTAAAACTCAAAGACGTTCGTCGTGGCAACACCCTCAACGAAAAGGGTTGCGAACACGTGTTCGACTTCATCAAATATCCCGCTCCGAAATATCAACGCGCCGTTCGCCCCATCAACGAGAGCGACGCCGAAAAACTTTCGGAAATCCTCAACCGTATGCACGAAGAAGACCCCACTTGGCTTGTTGAACAGTCGAAGGAACTTAAGCAGACCATTCTCTCCGGCCAAGGCGAATTCCACCTCCGCACACTCAAATGGCGTGTTGAAAACAACGATAAGATGCAAATCGTCTTTGACGAACCTAAGATTCCTTATCGTGAAACCATCACCAAGGCCGCTCGTGCCGACTATCGTCACAAAAAGCAATCAGGTGGTGCCGGTCAGTTCGGTGAAGTTCACCTAATCGTTGAACCTTACACTGAAGGTATGCCTGCTCCCGATACATTCCGTTTCGGCAGCCAAGAATATAAGATGAACGTGCGCGACACCCAAGAAATTCCTTTGGAATGGGGTGGCAAACTCGTTGTTTGCAACTGTATCGTCGGTGGCGCTATCGATGCCCGCTTTATTCCCGCTATCGTGAAAGGTCTTATGGACCGCATGGAACAAGGCCCGCTCACCGGTTCGTATGCCCGTGACGTCCGCGTATGTATCTACGATGGTAAGATGCACCCGGTTGACTCTAACGAAATCTCCTTCCGTCTCGCAGGCCGTAACGCATTCTCAGAAGCATTCCGCAATGCGAACCCGAAGGTTCTCGAACCTGTTTATGACGTTGAAGTACTCGTTCCTTCAGATGTGATGGGCGACGTAATGAGCGACCTCCAAGGCCGTCGTGGCGTTGTGATGGGTATGTCGAGTGAAAACGGTTTCGAAAAACTCAGTGCACGCGTTCCCTTGAAAGAAATGTCGTCTTACTCAACAGCACTCAGTTCAATCACCGGCGGCCGTTCATCGTTCTCGATGAAGTTCTCCGCTTACGAACTCGTGCCGAGCGACGTTCAGGAAAAACTCCTCAAGGCTTACGCCGAACAACAAGAAGACTAAACATCCAACAGTTTATAAATTGTGCAAGCGTCGGGCAGAAATGTTCGACGCTTGTTTTTTTATATACTTTTATTTTGAACACTATTTGATTTTTTTTACTTAGATTTTGCGTTTTTTGAAAAGATTGACTATCTTTGCATCGTCAAATGGCGTTAAACCGCCACCATTATTCAAAATCTCTCTCCCTCTTTCTCCAAAATCCGAAGTTTTTTTCTTTTATTGTATGGCACTTTTGCCAACCCAATTTTTAAGATAATTGTTAAACATTGTCCGCCCCCGCCGTAAAGGGGAGGACAGTTCGCCGTATGGGATAACATGCTCGCTCAAAGGCGGCTGTCACGTGACATAAATAATATATTCAATGTACCACATCTCTGAACTAAATGAAATGAATGAGCAGGATTTGAAAAAAATCGCTGCCGACATGGGAATGAAAAAGGTGGATTCGAAATCATTCGATGAAACCATTGAGTTTATTCTCGATAATCAGGCTATCAAAGCCGCAGCCGACAGTGTGGCGAAAAAGCGCGACGCTAAGCCTAACGCTGAAAAGGCTGATAAGAAACGTGAAAAATCAAAAGAACCTAAGCCTGAAAAGAAGACCACTCCTGAAATAGTGGATGAAAAGCCTGCGGAAGCCGTTGCCCAGGAAGTACCTGCCGAGCCCAAACGCCGTCGCGGGCGTCCTTCAAAGGCAAAAACTGAGGACAAACCCGAAGCGGAAGTGAAGGATGCCAAGGCCGAAGAACCTGTCAAAGATGCCACAAACGAAGCGGACTCCCAAGAACAGAAGACAGGCAAGAAGGGGCGTCGCAAAGCAAAAAAGGCTGAGGTCGCCGAACCAGCCGCTGAAACTCAATTGCCTTCAGACGTCACAACCGATTTGGCAGATGAAATGACGATGTTGCAGCCTTTGTCGAAAGACGAGCCTGCTGTTAATGAACAGGAAAGACCCGCAAACGAACAAATACCTGTCCATCAGGACGGACCGGCCCAAGCACCATCCGACAATTCGTTCAACTCGTTTTTCCCGCAAAGCGGCGGTAGAAAATTCGTACGTCGTTCGCAACGTGAGCGTGAAGAGGCGGCAGCACAGGCCGCATATCAAGCCGCTATGGCTCCCATAGTGATTCAAGAGCCTGTCGCCGAGAATCAGCAGCAACAACAGCAACAAAAACAGGGAAAAAAGAAGAAAAATCGCAACAACCAGCAAAATCAACTGAATCAGCAGCAGAATCATCAACAACTGCCGCCAGAACCCGCTTACGATTTCTCGGATTTCCTGCGCACTCAAGGCGTTCTTGAAATAATGCCCGAAGGTTACGGATTCCTCCGTTCGAGCGACTTTAATTATCTCGCTTCGCCCGACGACGTTTATGTCACCCAACAGCAAATCAAACAGTGGGGATTGAAAACCGGCGACGTTGTGGATTGTTCAATCCGTCCGCCGAAAGAAAGCGACAAGTACTTCCCCATGTCAAATGTGTTCCAAATCAACGGGCATAGTCCGCTTGTAGTTCGTGACCGCGTGCCCTTCGAACACTTGACTCCGCTTTTCCCTGACGAAAAATTCGATATTACCTCGGGTTCGACTTGCAATATTTCAACCCGAATAGTCGATATGTTCGCTCCGATTGGCAAAGGTCAGCGCGGCCTTATCGTGGCACCCCCGAAAACAGGTAAGACAATTCTCTTGAAGGATATCGCAAACGCCATTGCGGAGAACCACCCTGGCACCTACATCATGATTCTTCTTATCGACGAACGTCCCGAAGAGGTCACCGACATGAGCCGCAGCGTAAATGCCGAAGTAATCGCATCGACGTTCGACGAGCCTGCTGAGCGCCACGTAAAAATTGCCTCGATTGTTCTTGAAAAGGCTAAACGAATGGTGGAATGCGGCCACGACGTGGTGATTCTTCTCGACTCGATAACCCGTCTTGCGCGCGCCTACAATACTTGTGCGCCTTCGTCGGGTAAAATTCTCTCAGGCGGTGTTGAAGCCAATGCTCTTCAAAAGCCAAAACGTTTCTTCGGTGCAGCCCGTAACATCGAAAACGGCGGTTCGTTGACGATTATTGCCACAGCCCTTACGGAAACTAACTCCAAGATGGACGAGGTTATTTTCGAGGAATTCAAAGGTACCGGCAATATGGAATTGCAACTCGACCGAAAACTCTCGAACAAGCGAATCTTCCCGTCGGTCGATATTATGGCGTCGAGCACTCGTCGCGACGACCTCCTTTTGCCTCAAGAAACACTCAATCGTATGTGGGTGCTTCGCCGATTCCTGTCCGACCGCACTTCGGTCGAGGCTATGGAGTTCATGCAGGAACAAATGGAACGCTCGCGAACCAACACCGAGTTGCTCCTTAACATGGACCGTTAATAGACAACACTATAAAATTAAGGCTCATAGGCATTTCGCTTATGAGCCTTGTTTTTTACGATATTTACACTATTGTCCTGTGGCTTGGCGATAGTCGAGTAGGCGGCTGTGGTAGTCGGCTATGGCGTCGATATGGCGGTTTAGGGCCTCTTGTTCCAATAGTTGGGCTTCAAGAAGGTCGGACATCGTCGATGTGCCGGCATTGTAGTAATTACGCTTAATGCGAAGATTCTCTTTTGCCTGTTCAACACTACGGTTGGCTATTGAAATCTGCAAATATGCTTCCTCGAGGTCGTTCCACGCTTTTTGCATTCTGATTGTGAGAAGTTGAGAATTGTCGGCGAGTTGTTCTTCAGCGATTTGGCGTTCTATTTGTTTGCGTTTAATTGCACTTGACCCACTCCACCAATCCGTAATTGGCACATTAACAGTGGCAAATACCATCGGAGAAGTGTGCTTGTCATTAAATAGCAGATTGTTATAACTGTAACCTATACCAAGAGCCACAGTGGGCATATTTTTCCCGATTTCCATTTTACGTTGAAGTTCTGCGGCTTCGACTTGTTTGTTCAGTAGTTGATATTCTGCAGTTGCGGAAAGGGCAGATGCATGGTCGGAGTGTACGGTAAGGGGAGAAGGAACATCGGTGGAATAGGAGAGCCGGAACGTAGTGGAGTCCAATCCGCAATATTGGGCAAGCAGCATTCTGACGAGTTTAATGCCGTTGTTGAGTTGGAGCCGTTGGCTTTCAAGTTCGTTTTGGCGGAGTTGAACTTGCAGAAGGTCGTTGCGTAAAGTCACTCCAGCATCAATAGCGACTTTTACATCTTTGTAGATGTCGGCGAGGAGTCGGTCGGCTTCGTCGAGCGTTTTAACTTTTTCCTCGAGAGTGACCACCTGCCAAAAATACTGTTCAGCAGTCTTTGTCACCTGATTCTCGGAAAGGGACAATTGGAGTCGCGACGCATCTTCTCCAACTTTAGCAAGTTTGTTGCCATAGACGATTTGCCCACCTGCGAAAATCGGCTGGACGGCATTGACACCCGCCACCACACCGTCTTTCATCAGTGTGTAAGATAATGGCCGTGAAAGCATAGCCAATTCTTCAGGCGTAAGTATGCCGGCAAGAACCTCCGCAACTGATGCGGGTATATATTTCGACAGGTTGAAATTTAGTTTGCCTAAGCCGTCGCTTGCATTAAACCAAAACAGATTGCCGCTGACCGATGGAAAATACTTCGTTAAGGCCTCTTTGCGTTGAAGTTCGGCTTTTTCGATATTGTGGCGAGCGGTGCTGACAGCCACATTATTTTTCAATGCGGCATCAAGAATTTGGTCGAGCGTATAGACAGGTTGCTGCGCTTTAACAGAAACGACCGCAGCGATAGATATCGTTATGATTGATAAAAATATACGTTTCATTTTGTTGACACTTTCCAATAGACGACAGGGAGGATTGTAACTACGAGAATCAGAGAGCCGATTCCGCCTGCGAATATCGTGACGCCCACGGGCATCCAGAACGACGATTGAGCGATAATCATCGGCACGACACCGACGGCGGTTGTGGCAGTAGTGAGGAATATAGGCACCATGCGACGAGTGCCCGCATCGGCTGCCGCTTGTTTGACAGCAGCATTATATTCGTCTCTGGTTGCGTTGGGGTGCTTTGTTTTGAATTTTGCCATCAAATCGTTGGCATGTTCAAATATCAGAATTTCGTTGCGCATAATAATTCCCATGAGGGTGATAAATCCGAGGGTGGACGTGAGGCCGAGAGTGCGGTTCATCAATCCAAGTCCGATGAGTGCCCCCGGAATGCAAAGAGATATTGCCACGATACAGATAATTGATATGCCATATTTTTTGAAGTTGAAAAGGATGAAGAAAAAAATAATAAGCACGGCTATAGCAATACCGGAGAAAATCTGAGGCAAAGCCTCCGCATTGTATTCAATTTCGCCACCCACTTCTGCTCTGACGCCTTGCGGAAGTTCCACATCATTTTTCATTATATTGGCGATGCGATTTTCAATAGGAGCAGCGTACACGCCTTGTGCAAATTGACCGCCTACGGTAATACATCGTTCGCCACCACGGTGCATAATGCGTGTTTCACTCCAAACGGGTTCGACTTTAGCAATCTGACGAAGCGGGATGGCATTGACAGGAGAAAGGTTGCCACCGATAAGTTGATTTGCTGCAGAGGATAATCCTGCTATTGGCGACGTAATGCCAAGGTTTTCAAAATCAGAGAATTTCATGTCGGAGTCGTCTTTGACGACAATAGGCAACTCATAGTCATTTTCCCAAATTTGTCCCACACGCAAATCGCTGCTTGTTGCGGCGAGAGCGAGTGCCGCAGTGGCTCTCGAGATGCCAAGTTGGGCGGAAGCGACAGGGTCAAGTTCGACATTTATGATAGGTTCGGGTTGGAAAAAATCGGTATGAATCCATTCAACTTCGGGCATGGGGCGTATTTTCGCCATAAGGCGTTCGGCGGCATAGTGGAGGGAGTCAAGGTTTTCGCCATAGAAACGATATTCAAGTTCTTGCACTTCAAGAAAATCCAGTCGCTTGAATCGCACGTAGGCTTCTGGGAATGCTTCACTTAGTTGTGGCTGATACTTCGAGAGAAGTTGGAGTGTGGCGTCGTGTGATTTGGTGTTTACTATTAATTGGGCAAAATTTCTGCCGGCCATTTGTGGTGCGTAGGTGACTTGGAATCGAGGCGATGAACAGCCTATGAAACTCGTGATACCTTTGACGCGTTCATCTTTGGCGATGACATTCTTGACAGAGTCGGCTATTATCCGGGTGTCGGCAAGCCCCTTCCCTTCAGGGAGAAAAATTTCGACAGCAAACTGGTCGCGGTCGGCGTAAGGGAACACCCTGACTTTCAGAGATGGGATTATAAGGCACGAGACGAGAATCAGAGCGATTCCACCAAATATTGTCAACCATGGATGACGGAATGTTTTTGCTAAAACATGGTCGTAAAGACGCTGAACGCGGTCGGTGATGCGATTCTCACCAGTTTTTATCTTATCGGGCTTGATAATCAATACTTCAAGGAAAGGAATTACAGTCACTGCCAAAACCAACGACACCATCAGGTTGATTGTTATCGTTATGGGGAAGTCCTCGAGCGCGTCGTGGAAAGCACCTTTCATAGTGAAGAGCAACGGATAGAAAATGACGCAGATACATAGAGTGGCAAGCAACATCGGCATAAAATATTGCTTAGCCGAATCGATTGCGGCCTTTTTCGGCTCACATCCTTTCCCGAGATATTCGAGATAACCGTCGATAACAACAATAGAATTATCGACAATCATTCCAAGAGAGACAACCAAACAGGCAAGTGTGACAATATTCAATTCAATTCCCATAAAGTCCATAATCGCTATAGAAATAAATGTACTTAACGGGATTGTAATAGCGGCCACGATTGCCGACCTAAGCGGGAAGAGGAACATCATCACTAAGATGATAATCGCCATTGAAATAATGAGGTCGCGAAGGAAAGAACTGATGCTTTCGCCGACGACTTTCGGTTGGTCGGCAATTCGGGTAATGGTTACATCGTCGGGCAAAGTGTCGTTGCGGTAAGCATCAATAATTTTGTCAACTTCGTTGCCGTAAGCGACAATATTATTCCCTGGTGTCATTTCAAGCGAAAGCAGAACGCATGGATTGCCGTTTTGCTCAATATAACTATCGGAGGTGTCGTATTCTCTAACAACTCTGGCGATGTCCTTAACCCTGACATTCTTTCCAGAGGCAGGTTCGCTAAAGATAATAAGATTTGCGATTTCCTCTTCACTGTTTTCTGTGGGAGAGAGATGGACGGGAGTGACTTGGTCGGTGTCGGTCATAGTGCCAGCAGTCGTCGTGAGTCCTTCTTCCTGGAGTTTAGTAAATAATGCCTGTTGACCAATGCCGTAGGCTTGCAGTCGTTGACGGTCGACGTATAGGCTAATTTGCTCCTTGTGTTCACCGTATTGGCGTACATTCGCAACGGAAGGCACACGCCGTAATCTGTCGGAAAGTTGGTCGGAATATGTCTGTAGTTCGCGGTAGTTTCGTTTATCACTCTCGATGGCGATTAAAAGGGCAGAAGTGTTGCCGAAATCGTCATTTGCCACAAGAGCCAAAACTCCCGCAGGAAGACTTTGCTTAAACAACGTGAGTCCGTGCTTGATTTTGCTCCATACCTCATCTTTGTTGTTGACGTTGTCGTTGAGATACACTTTCACAAGCGACATCCCGTTTTGAGAAGTGCTGGAAGTCTTATCGCGGTTGACTTCGCCATAAGTGAATAAGAAGCGTTCAAGAGGACGTGTCACCTGGTTTTCGACCTCTTCACTTGAAGCCCCAGGGTAGACGGCGATGACAATACCCTGCCTAATGGTGAATTGCGGAAACTCGTCCTTAGGCATATTCATCATAGAAAGAATTCCCAAGACGAAAAGAATTGCCACAATGAGCAATGTTATGGGGTAGTGGGTAATGGGCCAACTAATCCACGATTGTTTCTTTTCCATAGTCTTAGAAAATCACTTTAGTACCTTCGCTAAGTTTCTGATAGCCTTCGACAACGATGTGTTGGCCTGAGGTTAATCCAGAAGAGATTGTCACTCGGTTGCCGAAAGTGCGACCGATGGTAACCGGTTGACGATGGGCCGTTGAATCAGCAGTAATACTCCACACGAATAGAGCCCCGTTGGCGTATTCTTGGACACTTGTCAATGGTAGAGAAATACTTGAAGCGTCGGTAGAATCGTCATTGAAAGTCACGTCGGCCACCATTCCTGGTAGAAGTTGACGATTCGGATTCTTCACAGAAATACGAATGTCGTAAGTGTGGGTAAGTGCGTCGGCTTGAACACTTTTTTCGATTTTTCCGCCTGATGCGCGGCAATTGGCGGCTTCGACAAAAATTGAAGATGGCGTATTGGCTCCGATAGCGCCGATTTCATTTTCAGGAATCGACACTTTGACTTTAACCGTATTGATGTCAAGGATGGTAACGATGGCTTGGGATGGCATCGCCGATTCGCCAGCACCCACCAACTTCCGGCCTATTACCCCGCCAACGGGAGCGGTCAATCGGCAATCGGCAAGATTTTTCTTGGCTACGGCCAATTGTGCTCTCGCTTGAGCCACTTTGCTCTGTATCTCTACCCACTGAACTTCAGGCAATGAGCCGTTGTCGTGAAGTTTTCCGTAACGCTTTAATGCATCTTCGGCCTGTGCCATTTGAGCCTGAGCCCCCGAATAAACGTTTCGGGCCTGTGTCCCGTCCATTGTTGCCAACAATTGTCCACGACCGACACTTTGGCCTTCGTTGACATAGACATGGCTAACAACACCCATGCTCGTGAAACTCACGGCCGTCGATTCGTTCTCTTCAACAATGCCCACATAGGAGGGGCGTTCAACGGAGTTTCCCTCCGCCACAGTTTCGACTTTGACCCTTGTCGGGGCCTTCACTTTTTGATTCCCATCGTGAGAACACGCCACTAAAAAAAGCGCAGCACTCACAATTGCTATATTCTTGGCATTCATATCTTTATTATAACGATAAGTCATACACGGCGACTGCACGAGGTTGCTATCGTTCTTATTTTGCAAATTTGGCAATTATTTCCTTAATAACATTGTCCTTATGGTTGTGTTTTTTGTTCTATTTTTCTCCTTTTTGTGAAATTATGGCTCTTTTTTGGCGGATTTTTCCTTAAAATGAAAAAAAATTGCCAATTTTGCAGAAGAAATAACTGACAAAAAGTGGAAGAATACGATAAAAATCTATATAAAGTGGCTGATGTCGGCGATGTCGATATTGACATCGATTTGCTATATTCAGATTCGGATGTCGTGCTGATTGACAACGTGAAAGTTCTGTCTGAGCCAGACAAAGCCATGCTGAATATGAATGCCATTGCGGTTTGTATAAAAGGTAAAATCCAACTTGATTTCAATGGGAAACACTTGACATTTTCAGAAGGACAAATTCTCATTAGTCCACCCAATTCCTCGCTTTCGGATTTTATGATTAGTCCTGATTTCGAATTCAGAATAGTGTTCGTGTCAAGTCGAATGTTACAGACAATCCTTCGCGACAAGATTTCCGTATGGAACGAATTGATTTATCTCCGTAAGGAATATATAATTAAGGCTGATGAGGAGATGCTCAAGTTTATGGAGCATTTCTACAACTTCCTTAATCTTTGTCTGACTTCTGAACGGCTCGGTGACTATCGCCGCGAGATTATGGCACCGTTTCTTCGTGCGGCAGTAATCGGATTTTATGGCTTTATGAGTCAATTACGCGAGGAAATGGACAATGAAAAGAAATTGCCCGGCCATTCACAAATTATTTTTCGTGATTTCCTTGCCCTGCTTGACAATCGTCCGATTCGCCAACGTTCGGTGGCTTACTATGCCGATAAGTTGTGTATTTCCCCCAAATATTTGTCGTCAGTTTGCAAACACAATTCAGGTCGAACTGCCGGAGAGTGGATTACAGAGCGCGTAGCAGAGGACA
The DNA here is from genome assembly GCA_017552595.1 of Muribaculaceae bacterium. Taxonomy (GTDB): domain Bacteria; phylum Bacteroidota; class Bacteroidia; order Bacteroidales; family Muribaculaceae; genus RUG14106. The sequence goes on along the minus strand of JAFZPB010000053.1, from coordinate 1,543 downwards.
TCCGACACTATCTGAGCAACACGGATTTATCAATTAAGCAGATTTGTGATATTCTTTGTTTCCCGAATCCGTCGTTTTTTGGCAAATATGTCAAGACTCTTTTCGGCACAACACCGGCAAAAATGCGACGCACATAGGTCGAGGAATGGATAAAAATGTGTAAATTTGCAGTGGAATAACGGTAATCATGAAGCGCGTTTTGTTTATAGCCAATCCAGTATCGGGCACTAGATCGAAGTCGCGATTTTTGGAATCGTTACGCCAGACAATGTCATCAACCTCTGTAGATTGGAGTTTGGAGCTGACGGAATACCCTGGACACGCGACAGAATTGGCTTCCAAAGCAGCCAATGATGGCATAGACATCGTAGTGGCTGTCGGAGGCGATGGAACGGTAAATGAAGTTGCTCGTGGTCTAATTGACTCGTCCACTGCATTAGGTATCATTCCTTTCGGCAGTGGAAATGGACTTGCCCGCGACCTCGGTGTGCCATTGAAGCCTGAGAGGGCGTTGTCGTATATCCTTGATAATATTGAAATATCAAGCCGCATAGATTGTTGTGAAATTAATGGCGAACGATTCTTCTGCACGTCGGGTGTGGGCTACGATGCCCGAGTCAGTGCTGACTATGCGCGCAGAAACCAAGAAGGTCATCGCGGCCTAATTACGTATGTGCGTGCGGCTATTAGAAAATGGTTCGAGGACAAAACTCGTCGAATAACTATTAAATTCGACGATGAGAATGCCGTTGAAATTGATTCATTGTTGGTGACATTCGCTAATGCTTCTCAATATGGTAACGATGCCTTTATCGCTCCACGAGCGTCGATGCGCGACGGATTGATTGATGTGGTTGTGATTAAACCGATTTCAATTTGGAATGTGCCGCGGCTTGTCGTTCAATTGTTCCGCCGTAATGTGGACAAGAATCGTCATGTAGAAGTGCGTCGCGCTAAGAAAGCGGTATTCACAACCGCAAATGACGAGCCATTCCATTTCGATGGTGAAAACGGGCAACCATCATCACGATTTGAGGTGAAAATTCACCCCGCCGCTTTGAATGTAGTGGGAGAGTAGGGCGCCAATTACATCGTTTAGATATTGGTATGGAGATAATTCACCTCACGGTGTTTTGTCTTTACGCAAAAAATGCCTATTTTTGCAAAAAAGAAATCACTTAATATTACGAGAATGAAAAAGATTTTAATTTGCGCCATGATTGCAGCGTCGATGATAGTGTCGGGTTGCGGCAGTGATGAACCCGATAACCCCGGTGGCGGCGGAGGTTCATCCAAGAAAGTGAAGAGCATTACTAAGAATTACAAACTTACCGTTTCTAACGATTTGTTGAATTTGTCGAGTATCAATGTGTCGTATATCGATGGAAACAATAATGTCGCTACTGAAAATGTGACGTCGACATCTTGGTCGAAATCGGTGGATGTCAATCTCTCTCGAGCCCGCATTGATGTGACCGCCGGAATGTCGGTCGACTGTAACAACAATAATACGGCAAACAACGGTACGACCTATCAAATAGGT
>JAFZPB010000052.1 GCA_017552595.1 Muribaculaceae bacterium | reverse complement strand
GCTCGGTCAAGGCCGTCAAGCGCATAGTAAGAATAGAAGGTGTCGCCGCGCTTCACCCAAAGTTCGTCGGCGAACGTCATTTGCGTGGCCATTGCCACAAGTGCGAGGAGTAAAAACAACTTTTTCATACATTAAAAGTTTTATTTGTTAAAAGTCGGCGGTAAAATTTTTGCCGCCAAACCCGAGTTTCGAGTTCGACGGCAAAGTTACTACGAATGTGGGGGGTGTCCTATAGATATCTATAAAGTTAGCCCTCTATTCTTTCCGCGTTTTTTTTGCAACTCTTTTTATACCAGGTGATTTCGGCTCCATCTCTTTTTGTTTCCATTGGTTGTAAGTTTTGGCGAGGCCATGCATTGGTTTGCCGTTCGAGTCGTAAAAAAAGCGCCGGGGCATCTCCCACATTGCGAAGTGTTTCTTCGGGAACCACTTGTTATCCGCAATATTTTTATTAGGATGGATAAGATCGACAACCTCCTTCTTGCCATCTCTTTTCTCAATTACCTTGTAGCAGAGGGAATCTCTCCACAAAACCGCAAAGTCTGTGTTAGTATCCGATTTGAGTTTCCATTCATTGCGGTAACTCACCTTTTCGAACAGACCCTCCAACAGCATATTGTCGATAAATTCGCTGATTTTAACTCTTGATTGCTCGTCGACCAACGACAGAAGAATTTCATATTCGTCAGGATAGGTGCGTTTGTCCTCCGTAATCAAGCCTTTGTAGAGCAGGTAATTTTCGTAACTTGTGCGAATGGCAATAACAGCGGACACAGTCGATTGGAGGTTTCCTGTCATTTTCAGCCAAAAGGGCCAATATGTGTGGTTGCTTGTGTTGTTGGTGATTTCAAACGAATCGTCATCTACGTCAAGTCCTATCATCCGTAAGTCTTTCAAAATGAATTGTCGTTGCGCCTCAAATTCTTCGTCAAAGAGCGGCAGAGCTTCATCCTCGTCCATGTCAGGGAACAGGCCGCGGCAGCCGTAATAAATGCTCCATTCGATGTCGTCGCGGTCGAACTCTATCAGAAATTCATATTTGCGTCCGTCAACAAGTTCGAGTTGCGGCGGCACGAGTTTGTACATCACATGAGTGGTCGAATGGTCGATGCCGTTGACCGAGTTTTCGAGCACAAAACGGCTGTCGTCGTCAAGCGGCGACAATATCCGCAAGCATTTCTCTACGGTCTTCCGCCGGAACGTCTCATGATTTACCGTGGGATTCGTTTTTTCCATATACTTATTCAGGTTTATTCCACTGCGAAGTTACAACATTTTACTGACAAAACAGCTCGAAATCGTGAAAAAATTAGGGTTCACCGGCAAATTCCTGTGTTTTCATTTTCACAAAAACAATTAAAACACTTTTACTGATTTTCTCTTTTCAAGATAATAGGTTTGCGTTGATGGTTTATGCCCGCAAACAAGTTTACGTCATATACCACCAACGCCAACCACCCTGCATTTCATATGCTGAAATCAGTAAAAGCAAAAACATATAAAACCGCAATAATGACTTACACCATTGCTTTTTTATGTTTTTGCTTGGAAGTGCTGCCAGCCAAAGGCTGTGCTGAGACACCGGTCAAGGGCTGTTATGCTCGCATAAACAGAACTTGAGCGGATGGCTTGGAATGGGCTCGTAGAGCCGGCTGCACTTCCAAGTGTTTTTTATTGTTTTTGTTTATTAAGTGACGCTGGTTTATGCAAGTGACAAAAAATTAGCCGGCCATTCGCGAGGAACGGTCGGCTATGTTCGGTTGTCGTTGATTGACGGCCTGCGACGCGATTATGCGTTCTTGACCTTTTCGACAACTGCCTTGAATGCTTCGGGATTGTTGAGGGCGAGGTCGGCGAGCACCTTGCGGTTGATTTCAATACCTGCCTTGTGAATCAAACCCATAAGTTTCGAATAGGACAGGTCTTCCTGGCGTGCGGCGGCGTTGATACGCTGAATCCACAATGCGCGGAAGTTACGTTTTTTGTTTTTACGGTCACGGTAAGCGTAGGTCAAACCCTTTTCCCAAGTGTTCTTTGCTACGGTCCAGACGTTTTTGCGGCTACCATAGTAACCTCTTGTCAGTTTTAAGATTTTCTTTCTTTTTGCGCGTGAAGCGACATGATTTACTGATCTTGGCATTTTGTTTTTGTTTTTTGAATGTTAGCGGCAGTAAGCACTTTTTGGCTAAGCATTCGGTTAATAATTTTGTTTTAAATCACGAATTAAATTGAAACCTATTACTTGAGGGCAAGTAATGCCTTTACGTTGCGCTCGTCAGCGTTCGACACTAATGAGAAGTGGTCGAGGTTTCTCTTTTGTTTTTTAGTCTTCTTCGTAAGAATGTGACTGTGGTACGCATGTTTGCGTTTGATTTTTCCTGATCCGGTAAGGGCGAACCTCTTTTTGGCACCGGGATTAGTCTTTACTTTTGGCATTTTTGTTAATTTTTAATTATTAATTCGATTATTTAATTGCGCCAACTCGTGGCGCCGTTATCATTTCTTTTTTGGCGAAAACATCACTATCAGACGTTTGCCTTCAAGTTTCGGCTGCTGGTCAACTTTGGCGAAGTCCTCAAGGTCGTCGGTGAATTTCTTCAACAATTCTTCACCTTGTTCCTTAAACAGAATCGAGCGGCCTTTGAAGAAAACGTAAGCCTTGACTTTCGCTCCTTCTTTGAGGAACTCTTTGGCATGCTTCAGTTTGAACTCGTAGTCGTGGTCGTCGGTCTGCGGGCCGAAACGAATTTCTTTCACAACCACTTTCGCCTGCTTGGCTTTCTGCTCTTTCTGATGCTTTTTCTGCTGATAGAGAAACTTTTGATAGTCGAAAATCCGACAAACGGGAGGATTGGCGTTAGCCGTTATCTGAATCAAATCGAGTTCCATTTCCTCTGCCATTGACAATGCCTTGTCAATTGGATAGATTCCCTGCTCTACATTGTCGCCGACTACACGCACCTCCGGAGAGGTGATTTCGTCGTTTATGGCATAGTTGGGCTCGTCGTCTTGCTTGCGGCCTTTTTGCTGCTGCTGACGGGGGCGCGGAGAGGGGTTAAAGGGCTTCTTTTGCATTCAGTTAACTTCTTGATTTGTCATTTCTTCGACTTCGCGAGTCAATTTCTCGGCAAAGGTAGTAACTTTCATCGTACCTTCATCTATACCGCCCTGCTTTCTTACGGATATTTCACTATTCTGGGCTTCTTTTTCGCCCACGATTACCATGTAAGGAACGCGGCGCAGTTCGTTATCGCGTATTTTGCGGCCAATCTTTTCGTTACGGTCGTCAACAACGGCGCGAATGTCGGACTTCGAAAGTTCTTTAGCCACTGCATAAGCATAGTCGTTGAATTTCTCGCTGATGGGGAGAACGATCGCCTGTTCGGGAGCGAGCCACAACGGGAACTTGCCGGCAGTGTGTTCGAGAAGGACAGCGACGAAGCGCTCCATCGAACCGAAAGGAGCACGGTGAATCATCACAGGACGATGCTTCTGGTTGTCGGAGCCGGTGTATTCGAGTTCGAAACGTTCCGGTAGATTGTAGTCGACCTGAATCGTACCCAACTGCCAACGACGGCCGATAGCATCCTTTACCATGAAATCAAGTTTCGGACCGTAGAAAGCGGCTTCTCCGAGTTCTTTGCGGGCTTTAAGGCCCTTTTCTTCGCAAGCCTCGATGATGGCGGTTTCGGCGAGATGCCAGTTTTCGTCAGTTCCGATATACTTCTCCTTGTGGGCAGGGTCGCGGAGCGAAATCTGTGCCTCGAAATTATCAAACTTCAAAGCCTTGAAGATGTAGAAGATGATGTCCATCACCTTCAGGAATTCGTCCTTAATCTGCTCGGGGGCGCAGAAGATGTGGGCGTCATCCTGCGTAAAACCGCGGACTCGAGTCAATCCGTGAAGTTCGCCACTTTGTTCGTAGCGATAGACCGTACCGAACTCGGCAAGGCGCAAAGGCAGGTCGCGATAAGAACGCGGGAACGCCTTGAAAATCTCGCAGTGGTGAGGACAGTTCATCGGCTTGAGCAAGTATTCTTCGCCCTCTTCGGGAGTGTGAATCGGTTGGAACGAGTCCTTGCCGTATTTTGCATAGTGGCCAGAAGTCACGTAGAGATTCTTGTTGCCAATGTGGGGCGTGATCACCTGAAGGTAGCCGTATTGCTTTTGGATTTTACGCAAGAACTGCTCGAGGCGGTCGCGAAGAGCAGCGCCCTTAGGCAGCCACAAAGGCAGACCGGCACCGACGTTGGCAGAGAATGCGAAAAGTTCCATTTCCTTGCCAAGTTTGCGGTGGTCGCGTTTCTTGGCCTCTTCAAGCATCTCAAGGTATTCAGCGAGCATCTTCTGCTTTGGGAAACTGATACCATAGACGCGGGTAAGTTGGTGACGAGTTTCATCGCCGCGCCAATATGCGCCTGCGAGCGACATCACCTTCACAGCCTTAATGGGAGCCGTGTTCGCGATGTGCGGACCGCGACAGAGGTCGGTGAAATTGCCTTGTGTGTAGGTTGTAATTGAGCCGTCCTCAAGTTCGCTAATAAGTTCGCATTTGTACACTTCGCCACGGTCGCCGAAAAGTTTCAAAGCGTCGGCCTTCGAGATGTCGCGGCGAACCACATCCACCTTGCGTTGAGCCAATTCGAGCATTTTCTTCTCGATTTTGGCGAAATCAGCATCGGTTAGTTTAACGTCGCCAGTATCCACATCATAGTAGAAACCATTTTCAATGGCGGGACCGATGCCGAACTTAGTGGCAGGAT
>JAFZPB010000051.1 GCA_017552595.1 Muribaculaceae bacterium | reverse complement strand
TTTTTCGTGTCGCATTTTGCCCTGAACGCTCGTCAGGGGCCGCTCGCCCCCTTGCCGCTTGGCGCTCCCCCGGTGTGCTTTTCATCTTTTTATCCCACACCGGAAGACAAATCGTTGCGTTTCTGTTTAGACTTTACAGCATGAACTTGGGAGGAATAGTCGCAGAAAATACATAATAAACCGAAATCTTAATTTCCTGCTCACTTTCTCCTGAAATACCAATTGCAATTACTTCCTTATACTTTTTAGAAGCAATCATATTTCTCGCATAATAAATAGCACCATTAACGGCATAATTCCTAACAGAATTTTCATCCATTTTTATACCATCTGTTTTATTTGATGCTATATGTTTATCATTGCTTAATTTATTCTCAATAATAACAGGGATGTCATATTTTTCACAAGTAAAATCCGGCTGGCCAAAATTTGTTTTTGTTGCCGTCTTTGCAGAGCCTTTCAATGACTCTTTCATATAGTCAGACATGCTCGATTTTTCATTAAAATCGACCAGTTTTTTTAATCCCAATGAAAGTAGATAGGCTTTTACATAGTCATCTACATCGCTTTCTAATCTATATTTTATCATAATTAAATTAGTCTTTTATTAGACCACAAAGATACTCAATATTTCTTTTATAACGACCAAAAACGAGCCGTATTGCTCATTTTTTTAATAAAAGGGCACTGCGACTATACACCGCAGCACCCTGCACAATATATGAGCAACAATATGAAAAAAAAGCCTTGAAACTTGGTTAAGAAAGGTTCACCGACCGCACACCACCGCTTGCGGTGACTCTTGCTGTGAACTTTCTCGAGCCGCTTCGCGGTTTCCTAAATTTTAATTTCTCATTCCTCATTCTTAGCGCATTTTTATTCAAAGGATTTTATAATTGTTCCATAAACACCGTGAAAAATGCAAAAATTGGCCTCTCTGGATTTTTGGCACGATTGGTCCAAAATCCCGCCCTCACGCCTTGTAGCCTATGATTTGCCGTGCCAAAACCGTGCCAAAGAAGGGTCCAATTATGCATTATGCATTGATTTAACCGAACGCATATTTATTCCATTATTTTGCATATTTGTCCCACGCTGTCCCACACTGTCCCACGCTGGGAAAGTGGGACACTTCGCGTTTTTTGCCGAGCAACCAACTGAAACACAGCGTTTTTAATCACAAAGAAAGTGTCCCACTTTAAAATGGGACACTAATTTTTTTAGTCAACTTTTTTCAGGCATTATAAAGTTTAGAGAGGAGAGTTTAGAGTTGAAAGGTGTGTCAGACTACTCTGGCCACTCAACATAAATTAACACGAGTTCGGTATAAGGATTAGGCGATAAGTACATTGACGAGCAATTCGATTATACAATGGTGAAAAAACGCATCATAGAAACTCTATGATACTATGTGACAGAAAAGCGGAGACTGAAACAAAATGTTTACGCATTGTTTACGCAGACATGAAAAAAGGAGTTGCGCAGTGTGCGTAACTCCTTGATTTTTAGTGTGGACCAGCCAGGGCTTGAACCAAGGGTCTCCTGATTATGAGTCTGACTGTGATGATTAGAGGTGATGGATTATAACTTCATTATGCGCTTGAGGGCGAGGTTTTCGTAGCCTTCGGGGCAGTGGGTGGAGAGATAGACTGTCGGATTGGCCTTGATAAACTCACGAACTCGGTCAAGAGTCTGACGTGCTGCGGCGATATCCTCAAAAATAATGCTTAATTTGTTGGCTTTCAGTGCGGCATCGCAGTAAGTCACGTCGCCATGCATCATATAGAAAAGACCGTCGTTCTCTGCGATGACTATGTTGTTGCCGTTAGTATGCCCCTTTGCCTCTATAAGCCAAACGCCCTCGGCAATCTTCTCCGCAGCGGGGAAATTGTGGTAAGGACCGTCGTTGAACTCTACGCGCACGACATTTTCGCCCGAAAGTTTCATCGCATCAGCCTCGACAGCCGACATATAGATTTTCGCGTTGGGGAAATATTGGAGAGCAGCCGTGTGGTCGGGGTGTTTGTGGGTGACGAGTATTTTAGTCACCTGTTCAGGGCGATAACCGAGGGCAGCCAAGGCCTCCATATAGTCGCAGAGTTTTTCGCCCATATAGAGTGGCGCACCGAGTTTTTTCGGAGGAGCCGCCATGCCGTTTTGGAAGCCCGTATCCACGAGAATCACTTCATCACCCATGTCGATGAGAAAGTTTTGAAGACTGCTGCGGTAGATGATTTGTTCGTCGAAATTTTCCTTGCCTTCTTCACCGCCGAAAGCAAATGGCTGGTTCATAAAACCGCCGTCGAACATGCGAATCGCTTTAATTTCCATAATGTTAAGTTTTATTGGTATTTGTCAAAATGATATTTTTCACGCAAGGCGGCCTTTTTATCTTCGTCGAGACCATTGAAATAACCCTTCCATCCTGGGCAGAAATTGATATGCCAACGCCAGAAACGTCCCATTAACGACTTCGGTTTTTTGTCGTAATGTGCTCTAAATTTGCAATTTTCACAAGATTTTGCCATAGTTATTATATTTAAAGTTAAATTGTCAGTTTGCGGGGCGCTTTGCGGAGCGCCGCCTCGAGGGTGCGCTCTGTTTTACCAACAAAAGTACAAAATTGGTGGCAAAAACACAACACTGGCGGTGGTTTTGGACAAAAAATAGGGGAAAAGGGCGTGGAAGTCGCAGAAAAATTGTAACTTTGTCAGTTAAAATGTATGGCGGCCTTCGTGCACGCCTAATAACAAGATTTGAAATGAAATATAAATTACACCATGAGGGAGTAGGAATCCTGCTGACAATGTTCCTCTTGCTGTGCGTCATCAACGGTCTGTTGTGGGGCTTGGGGGCTAATAAGGCGGTGTCGATTGTGGTGTCGTCGTTGTCGCTGCTCCTGTTCTTGATGTCGGTCAACTTTTTCCGTTCACCTCGTCGCCAGTTTTTGGGCGAGCGCGAGGGGGCTGTCATCGCACCTGCCGACGGCACGGTGGTAGCGGTTGAAAAGGTTGAAGAAAATGAGATTCTAAAATCGCAAGCGATACAAGTGTCGATTTTCATGTCGATTTTCAATGTGCACGCCAACTGGTTCCCCGTTGACGGTGAGGTTGTCCATGTGGAACACCAGTCGGGCCGTTTCCAAGCGGCTTACCTTCCGAAGTCGAGCACTGAAAACGAACGTTCGTCGATGTTGCTCCGCGCTAAAAACGGCGCTCAAGTGCTTGTCCGCCAAATTGCCGGCGCCATCGCCCGTCGCATCGTCACATATCCCGAGCGTGGCGATGAAGCATCTATCGACAACCATTTCGGATTTATCAAATTCGGTTCGCGCGTCGATGTCTATCTTCCGCTCGACACTGAGATAAAAGTGAAAATCGGCGACAAAACCACCGGCGGCGTCACTGAGATTGCCCATCTTAAATAATACGAGAAAATGTCGATAATTAGAAGAAATATTCCCAACGCTATCACCTGCATGAATATGCTATCAGGGGCGTTGGCTTGCATTTTTGCATTCCGTTCATCGGAAATGTTCGGTCCGCTGACCGGCTATCAAGTGGCGTTCTGCCTTATCGGCGCCGCCACGGTTTTCGACTTTTTCGACGGGTTCGTTGCCCGCGCTCTCAATGTCGCGTCGTTAATCGGCAAGGAACTCGATTCGCTGTCCGACCTCATCAGTTTCGGAATGGCTCCGTCGATGATTCTTTTCAATATGATGAACGCTTTCGATGCTGGTTTGTGGGCATACGCTTCACTGCTCGTGGTGATTTTCGGCGGCATCCGTCTCGCCCGATTCAATGTCGACACACGCCAAACGTCATCGTTCATCGGTCTGCCGATTCCGTCGAACGCCATCTTCTGGATTGGATACAGCGCGATAGTTTATGGCACGCCATTCTTCAGCCTGCCGCTGACAATCTGCCTCATCGTCATTTTCTCTTATCTGATGGTGAGCCCGCTGCCGATGTCGTCGCTGAAATTCAAAAACTACCGCTTCGCGTCGAATATTGACCGCTATCTGCTTATTGCCGTAACGGTGGCCTTCGTCGCCGTGTTGGGTGTGGGCGGTCTGGCATGGGCGATAGTTTTCTACATATTGATGTCGATTTTGGCACTTTTTAAGAAAAAACAAGACTAAAACAATACTGTAATCCGACGAATCGATGAGTTGTTTAGCCAAACTGCTGTTTCTGCCGATATTGTTGGTGTTCATCTTGATTTTGATGCTCTTCTCCATGTTCAGGGGCGGAAGCAAGCGTGTGTTCACTTCGTCGCGCCGGCAAGAACCTGAGCCTGAAAGGGACAACGACCGCAGCCGTCAACGCTACGACAATGCCGAAACGGTCGATTACGAGGAACTTCCTCCCGCGGATAAGACCGACGACAACGAATCGGATTACGACCCCAACCCCAACGCCAACAACCGCATCGAGGATGCCAAATGGGAGGAAATCGACGAATAGAATTAAACAAAATCATATACCTATTTTTTTAACCAACAAATTTTAATAATTTATGAAAAAAATTTTACGCAACTCGTTGCTCGCTCTCGCCACAATGGCGATGGCAAGTATGGCTAACGCCGCCACGAATTTCTATATTCTCGGCGAAGCCAACGGCAACTCCTGGGCCCCCAACGTGGGTGTGCAGATGGAGGACGACGATGAAGATGACCCCGGTCTGTACTTCTCGGCCACTGTCACTTTCAATGGCGAGAATTCTGGCTACAGTTATTTCTCGTTTACCGAAAAACTTGGTGCAAACGCCAGCGACTGGAGCGGCATCGCTTCCTCCCGTTGGGGTGCAACAGCCAACAATTTCGACCTTACTTCGTATATCGACGAAGATGACGCAACTATTCAAAAAGGCGAAAACTCATTCAAGATTCCCGCAGGAACCTATGAAATTTCCGTCGACCTTGACGAAAAGATTGTGTCGGTTTACGCTGTAGAACCCGAAGACCCCGATGCAGTCCACGTCTATATCATCGGAACTGTCGATGAAATGACATGGAGCCCCGCAGAAGGAACCGAAATGTACAACGATGAGGGCGACAATGTGCTCTACACCGCAGAAGGCGTCGTTGTTGAAAACTCCGGCGACGGCTACGGCTACTTTGGCTTCACCACCAAACTCGCTGAAGACGAAAACGATTGGGATGCTATCGCAGCCAGCCGCTTCGGTGCAGTAGGCTCAGGCGACGTTGAAATCACCGAGGCCCAACTCGGCACAGAACTCAGCCTTACCAAGACCGACTATCAGGCATTCAAACTCGCCGCCGGCACCTACGACTTTACCGTCAACTATTCGACGATGAAACTCACTGTCGTCAAAGGCGAAGACACGCCCGACGACCCCGACGAAGGCGGTGTATATGTCATGGGTACAGTTGACGGCAACAATTGGGCCGCCAACGTTGGCGTAGCAATGGAAGAAGGCGAAAATGAAGGCGAATACTCACTCGCATGCGCCGTTTCCGACGCTGGCGAAGGCTACGGCTATTTCTCGTTCACAACCGCTCTCGCTGAAAACGCCGACGATTGGGACGCTATCGCCGACAAACGCTTCGGTGCTGTCTCCGAAGGTGACTTCGACCTTACCGACGAACTCCTCGGACAAGAAATCAGCCTCACTTACGAAAACGGCCAAGCAATCAAGGCTCCCGCCGCTGAAGACTACAACATCGTTGTCAACCTCAACACAATGAAGGCTGTCATCACCCGTGGCGAAACTCCCGAACCTCCGGCAGAAAAAGTCTATGTCATGGGCGACGTCAATGGCAACCACTTCGCCGCCAACGTAGGCGTTGAAATGACTGCCGACGAAGAAGCCGACGATGATGTCTATACTCTCACCGCCGATTTCACCAACAGTTCGGCCGACGACGGATTCTCCTACTTCTCGTTCACAAACGCTCTTGCTGAAAACGCCGACGATTGGGACGCTATCGCCGACAAACGCTTCGGTGCTGTTTCCGAAGGCGACTTCTGGTTGGACGACGAACTCCTCGGACAAGAAATCAGCATGACCTACGAAGGCGGACAGGCAATCCGCGCTCCGCAAGGCAACTACAGCCTCTCGCTCAACCTCACGACAATGAAACTCGTCATCACCCGCAACAGCCTCGTGCCCGCTCCCGCAGCGCCCACATTCTCGCCTGCTGCCGGTGAATACGAAGAATCTGTCAGCGTGGCTATCGCCGCTGAAGACGGTGCAGTTATCCGCTACACTCTCGACGGCAACGACCCCGACCGCACATCCGCTCTCTATGCCGAACCTATCGTTATCAACGAAATCGGCACCAAGACCGTTAAGGCTATCGCCATCAAGGACGGCATCGCTTCCGAAATCGCTTCCGCTGAATATGTAGTCAAAGAAGGTGGCGGCAGCAGCGAACCTAAATTGGAAGTCATCAAAGAGATTAAAGACATCGATGTCGCAGCTGGCTATGGCTTCGGCCGTTTCGCTACTGGTTATGGTGACTACATCTATATGGTCGGTCCTGACAAAACTATCGTCAGTTACGACAAGAACGGCAACAAGGCAACCGTTAAGACTCTTGATGTAGCAGGCTCGGCCATCACTACCGATGATGCCGGCAACATTGTTGTTTCTAACGGATTTGCAGGAGCCTTGGGTCAAACCAATTGGACAATTATCGAACCCGACGGCACTACCCATGCCCTCGAACTCACATGGCCCTCAACCGTTAATGCTAAACGCGGCGACTGCCAAGGTCGTATCGTTGGCGACGTGATGAGCGAAGCTGGTGCTTGGATGTTCATCGCCACTCAAAGCGCAACAAAGGTAGTTGGTTTCCGCATCGCTAACGGAGCTCAAGACGGAGACGCTGTCGATTCGCCCACCGCTCAGTATGATTTCGACACCACCACGTTCGCTCAACCGCGCTACGCTACTGTTGATGAAATCGACGCTGCTGCCGATCCTTCCACCGCCGTTGTTTACCGCAAACGTGGTGCCCTCAATGTTTATGGTTGGAGCGAAGACGGAACCGAAATTGTTAACTACGGACAATCGCCTAAAGCACGTACCTGTGAAGGCTTCGACATTTTCACCATCGGTGATGTGACTTATCTTGTCGAACCAAACGCCGACGCCAATTATGCATCAGGTTTCTCAATCCGTGAACTCGGTGCCGCAGAGACCATCGTGGAAAAAGGCGATGACCTCTATGCAGGCGGCTCTCAGGCCTACCAAACATTTACCGCTCGCGTCTATGGCGGATGCGCTATCATCTACCAGCACGTCGGTGGCAAAGGTGTAGCATTCTACAAATTCACTCCTGCCGGCTCTGGTGTTGAATCAGTGGCAGCCGCAGAAAGCGAAGTTATCGCAACAACCTACTACAACCTCCAAGGCGTACGCGTCACGAACCCCGCAGCAGGTCAAATCCTCGTGAAGGTCAACACCCTCTCGAACGGACAAATCCGCGCTTCGAAGGTTCTCGTCCACTAATTGATTCTGTGACATTAAAAGCAAAGGCTTCCTCACCGCGAGGAAGCCTTTTTGCATTTATTTGTTTGTTATTTTCAACAGTTTGCACTAACTTTGCAGAGCAGAGCGGTTTTTGCCGTTTTGTATCGGTCATAGCGTTGACCGACTATACATAGAAAGCGTATTCGTTTTTTGGCCCAACTCTAAAATCGGCAAAATTATGACAAGAGGTCAAATGACAGCAATGACGCTCCAAAGCTTGGCTTATATCCACCCCGAGCAAGGGGAGGCGCATATAGGCAAAGCGTAGGGGGTGGGCTGTTTATTCTTGTCAAGGTTTCTGCCGATACCGAGAGTTGATAAACAGACGAGCAATGTCCTCTACGCTTTCGTTTTGTCTAATTAAATGCCAAATTCGGAGGACACAGGAGGCGACTTAACAATTATGGATATTAAATTAACTTTTTATGATTTTTTGTCATTATTCATTCCCGGGTTATTATTGACAGCCCTATTCGTCCCAATTTATACAGTGGAAATAGGTTTCTTTAGTGGCATTTTATTATTTGCCATCAGTTACATCTTTGGACTCATTTATCATAAGATAATAGAGTATATATGTAAGCCGATTTCAAATACTAAGTGCCTCATTTTAAAAGCACGAGAGAAGTTCATTGATGATTTCAAAAATAGAAACGGGAAAGACATAGAGAAGGCCGACTTAGACACCGACTATTATACCGCATATTATAAACTAATTAAGCACAACGCATTAGGAGCCATACCGACATTAGAAACACAATTTGCCTTTTTGAGAAATATGATACTTGTTATTGTGGCCTATGCAATTGCTTTTTCAGATTGCGGTTTGTTTTCTGATTTATTACATGATGATATTATTACATGTAGGCTTCAAATATTACTGATATTGTTTATTCCTACTTGCTTGATTATAGCATATTTAATACAGAAAAAGATTCACTATCTTGTCTGGGAAGGTGCATATTACATTGACAGCTTGACAAAAGAACAATAATCGATAACCAAAAACAAATCCAATAAAATTATGAAGCGTCTTATTACTTTTTTTGTACTGATTGCCATTTTGGCAACATCTGCATTGGCTCATGATTTTGAGGTTGATGGCATTTATTATGTTATAAATACTGATGGAACCTCGGTGTCAGTTTCTTACAAGGGAACATCATATAGTCAATACTCAAATGAATATTCCGGTTCTGTGACAATCCCTTCGTATGTCGCTTACTCTGGGACGTACTACGATGTCACTTCGATTGGCGATTATGCTTTCTACCGTTGCAGTAGTTTGACTTCTATTACAATCCCCAACTCCGTCACGGAGATAGGCAGTTCTGCTTTCAATAGTTGTAGCGGTTTGACCAAAGTGGAAATATCCGACCTCGCAGCATGGTGTAGAATCTCGTTTAACAGCAACCCCCTTACTTATGCTCACCATTTATTCTTAAATGAAAATGAAATAAAAGATTTAGCCATCCCCGACACCGTCACTTCGATTGGCAATTATGCCTTCTCTGGTTGCAGCGGTTTGACATCAGTGGCAATCCCCAACTCCGTCACCTCGATTGGCTCTTCTTTCACGAATTGCAGTGGCTTGACATCGATTGTTGTGGAATCAGGGAATTCTAAATATGATTCTCGCGACAATTGCAATGCAATTATCGAAACGTCTTCTAATACGTTGATAACTGGTTGCAAAACAACACAAATTCCCAACTCCGTCACGAAGATTGGCAACAATGCTTTCTCTAGTTGCAGCGAATTGACTTCTATTGAAATTCCCGACTCCGTTACTTCGATTGGCAACAATGCTTTCTATGGTTGCATCGGCTTAACATCGATAACAATAGGCAAATCCGTCACTGAGATTAGCTCGTCTGCTTTCTTTACCAGCGGTTTAGAATGTGTGATATGGAACGCAAAAAATTGTAATGATTTTACATCTGGCTCCTGGCTATTCCCCGAAACGCTTTCATGGATTACTATTGGCGATGAAGTTCAGAAAATCCCATCTTATCTATGCGCTGACCACACTAATTTAGTATCGGTGGCAATAGGCAACTCCGTTACTTCTATTGGCTCTCATGCGTTCGAAAATTGCTGGAGTTTGGAAAACATAACAATACCCAACTCCGTCACTTCGATTGGTGCGTGTGCTTTCTGTGGTTGCTGGGAATTGAACTCTGTAACACTAGGCAACTCCGTCACTTCGATTGGTGCGGGTGCTTTCGCTGCTTGCGGTTGCATGGCATCGGTTACAATCGGCAACTCAGTCACGGAGATTGGTGAAGAAGCTTTTATCGAATGTATAGGATTGAAGTCGGTGACCATCCCCAACTCCGTCACTTCGATTGGCAAGTCTGCTTTCGAATATTGCAGCGGTTTGACTTCTATTACAATTCCCAACTCCGTCATTTCGATTGGTACGTATGCTTTCCGTAGTTGCAGTGGACTGACATCTATAGTTGTTGAATCAGGAAACACAGTATATGACTCGCGAAACAACTGCAATGCTATCATTAATTCAAGCAACAACGAGTTGATATTGGGTTGTAAAAACACCATAATTCCCAACACCGTCACTTCGATTGGCGATTATGCTTTCTATGGGTGCAGCGGTTTGACTTCTATTACAATCCCCAACTCCGTCACTTCGATTGGCGCTTCTGCTTTCTATGGGTGTAGCGGTTTGACTTCTATTACAATCCCCAACTCCGTCACTACAATTGGAGAAAGTGCTTTTCATTCTTGCCTAATTAAGTCCGTAATAATCGGCAAGTCAGTCACGGAGATTGGCGATTATGCTTTTTCTGAATGTTACAATTTGACTTCAGTGACTGATTATTCACCAACACCACAATCAGTTAATGTGTGTGTGTTTGAACATTTAACTTTGTCAAAAATAGATCTGCAAGTTCTTCAAGGTTGTGGCGCTGCATATTGCGCTGTCGCTCCTTGGAAAAACTTCAAGTCAATTCAAGAGTTACATACTCTTTATATTTCACCCGAAACTGGAGAATATACCGATTCTATTTCGGTCAGCCTCTCTTGCACTACCGACGGCGCCGAAATCCGCTACACCCTTGACGGTTCGACTCCAACAACAGAATCTACGCTATATTCCGAACCTTTAATGTTCGATACTGTCGGCATATATCATGTAAAAGCCGCGGCAATTGTTGACGAGCTCGTTTTGGAAGTTATCGAAGCAACTTACTCAATCGTTGTTGAGACCCCAGCCGCACCGAGCTTCACCCCGTCGCCAGGCACATATTTTCAAGTTGTTAATATTTCCATTGTGTCAGAAACAGAAGGTGCAGAAATCCACATAACTACTAATGGTGCTGTGCCTGACGAAAATTCCTTTCTTCTCACCAAAGAATTAACGCTAACAGAATCCCATACGATAAAAGCCGTGGCAATCAAAAATGGAGTCTCATCGGAAGTGGTAACAGGAGAATATATTATCACCGAAGAGCCAGTTATCGGTGATTACAAGAAAGTTTTCGCTGAAGATATGCCTCTTAAGGAAGGTAAATACTTAATAGTATGTGAAGACATAACATTTGACCAAACAAGTGGCTCGAATTTGTCACGAGACGCATCAGTGATAAACCCAGCTTTTAACGGGAACAATCCTACATATCTTGATACGACAAACAACTATGTTGCCGTTACTCGTTCGGGCAATTCGGTAAGCCCTGGTGAAAACGATGATTTTTATTTCACCATTTCACTCATTGACGAGGAAAACGGGCTCTATTCAATTCAAGCCGCCAACGGCACATATATAGGTCGCTCTTCAAACATGAATGGTCTTAACGAAAGTGATGAGGCTTTGGAAAACATTATCACAATTGACGATGACGGCAATGCCCATATTAAAGGTTCAGGCGGCGCTTATCTTCGATATAATAACTCGTCTGGACAGAATCGGTTCCGTTATTACAAGTCGAGTACTTATACCGCACAAAAAACAGTTCAACTATATTATCAAGAGGCAACTGGTGTTGAATCTGTGGCAGCCGCAGAAGGCGAAGTTATCGCAACAGCCTACTATAATTTGCAAGGTGTACGCGTCATGAACCCCGCAGCAGGTCAAATCCTCGTGAAGGTCAACACCCTCTCGAACGGACAAATCCGCGCTTCGAAGGTTCTCGTCCGCTAATCGCATTTGAGACACATTAACAAAGGCTTCCTCACGTGAGGAAGCCTTTGTTTTTTAATATTGGATAGACAACACAAACAACTATCAGTCAGCGACGTAGTCGATGCGTTGAACGCCGCACACTTCGGTGGAACATTCTCCAAGCCAACCGTTTTCCTGCAAAACGCCCGTATAGACTTTGATGAAGTCGATTTGCTTCACGTTTGCCGGTAGTCCATTAGCCTTAATCGCCCAATCGAGGTAAATCAACGACGCGTCAAGGTGGTTGGGCTGGCTGTCGGCATAACCGTAGTCGTAGCACTTTAAGTTGTATAAGCCCGTTTCCTCGTCGTAAACGCCGTTGTCGGGAAGTCGGCGGCCGCTGAATGTCAGCGTGCTCGACGATACCCATTGCGGATAGTACGGTTGGGTGTGATATTCGAGTTTTGTTATCGACCCTTTGTCGCCATTGCCAGCGGTCCATTTGATGTAGCCTTCGGCGGGATATTCTTCGGGCTCGGATGCGGGGCGATTGTAGGTGACGGTGTATGGCGAAAGCGAGTTGGCGGTTTCGCTTCCGGAGATTTCAAACCACTCGTCGTCGGGAAGACCGTTGCCGTTGGTGTCGGTCATCACGAGGATGATTCCGGGTTCGGAACTGCCAAAGTGAGGCGGCGTTTCCGACTCGGTAGAGTAGAAAGCGTTGCCGAGAACGCGGAAACTCGGGCGACCTTCGACGCGCTTAATGGGTTGCGAGAGGCGGAAGGTGATTGAGCCGCCCCACGAGCCAAGCGTGACGGGGTCGGTATTGTCGATATATTTCTGCACTTTTGCAATCATGTCGGCGAGAGTGTTGCCTGCATCGTATTTTGGAAGTTCGTTGACGAATTGTCCCGGAGCGGGAGCGTAATCAAGCACTTTTACTTTGTCGGTACTGACCACGGGGTGCAATTCGGGGTCGGGAGGTGTAGGGTCGTCACTGCCACAAGCGGTGAAAATGACCAAAAATCCGAGTAATTTCCAATAATTTTTATCTAACATGATAGTAGGTGTTATGTTTTTGAAATTCAGTTAGTTCAATATTTTATTATGGTTTAAAGATATGGGACGCCGCTCGTCAGCGGATTGCCCGGTCGTTGATATTCAATTATTTGATGGTAGCGGAAAGTCGTTGTGGAAAGGTGAACGGCATTTTTTGTCAATTTGGGGGCAAAAACGCCGTCGTTGAGCGTGACGGGCGCAACTTCGATTTGTGCGGAGTCCCACGTGTCGGCATCGATAAACGACTGCAGTATTTCCGCTCCGCCTTCAATGAGCAACGATGTGATGTTGTGGCGGTTGTAGAGGTCGGCCAAAACATCACGGAGAGGCAAATCGTAGCGGAGCGTAGGAGCGTCGCCGTTGAAAACGATTTCGCTGCCCGTCAGGCGATGTCGACGGTCGATGACCACTCTGACAGGATTCTGACCTGTCCACGTGCGGACAGTCAGTCGCGGATTGTCGGCGATGACCGTACCGCTTCCCACGAGGATTGCGTCATGGTCGGTACGAACTCGGTGAACGAAAACAGATGTCAGTAGGTCGGAGAGTTTGGCGGGAAGTGGATTCTCGGTTGTTCTGCGATGGTCGATAAAACCGTCGGCGCTTTGTGCCCATTTAAGGGTAATGTAAGGTCGATGAAGTGTGTGGGCGGTGAGGAATTTGACGTTCAAGGCTTCGACTTCGTGCTGAAGGCAACCCACAGCCACTTCGATTCCCGCATCGCGAAGGCGTTCGATGCCCTTGCCGTCGACGGCAGGGAACGGGTCGCGACAAGCCACTACGGCACGGCGAAGGCGTTTTCCCACGATAAGGTCGGCACATGGAGGCGTCTTGCCTGTGTGGGCGCAGGGTTCAAGAGAGACATAGATGGTGGCTTGGGGCAGAAGACGGGCGTTGCCGCGCCGCTCAGTGTCGGCGATGGCGTTTACTTCGGCATGGGGTCCGCCGAATTTGAGGTGGTAGCCTTCGCCGATAATGCGACCGTCGGCGACAATGACCGCCCCCACCATCGGGTTGGGCGAAACGCGATAGCGGCCAAGTTCTGCCAACTGCAGCGCTCGGCGCATATATCGGATGTCATTATCGTCGAAACTATCCATTTCCACCGCAAAATTACTGCAAAATCCGCAAAAATGGCACTCTTCGCACGGAAAATCACACGAAATTCAATGCATAATCGTAATTGACAAAGGTTTTGATGCCTTTGGCATCGTGCACCGCTTTTCAAGCGACGTACACTTCAAAACTTTGCCGAGCCACTTCGTGGGTTGCGCTTCGCGACGGGGTAAATAAGTTTAGTCGAATAGCGATTGCAGGACGCTAAGCGACTTTACGGAGTTGAGCGAGGCGTAATGAATCGTGTAGTATCGCATAATCAGCGACAGGATTTGCGCACGCTGCTGGCGGTTGAACTCGAAGAAACGCATATTATCGAAAGTCATCCGCGAAATGCTGTGGAAGACCGCCGACTCGTCGGGGTCGAGGTAGTCGTTGTGAAGCGGCGGAGTGTCGAGAAACCGTGCGTTTTGGAGGTCGAAAAGCCGCCGTTCGACATAGGTGGAAGTGTCGGGCGCGATGCCGGCATATTGTGCGAAATGATAGAGAAAACAGATGTGGAAATTAGCCACCGCCGACGTCGCGGCAAGTCGGCCTACAGCATCTTCCAGGAAGTCGAAAGTGGCGGCATCGGCTTGATTCTCCCGCAATAGCGAGGCGAGAATTTCGGCAAGAAACATCGCCACGGCGGTTTTCAGAGGATTTGCGCCGATTGCCGCCGACGAACCGCCGACAAGCGTGCATTGGCTCATCGGGTGGATTTCGCGAGTGGGCCGGACATCGGCAACGCAGGCGAATAACGACAGCGGCTGAACCAACGCACGCACACGCCGCGCCTCCTTTCCGCTGCCCGCGGGAACAAGCAGCGAAACGCGCCCGATTTCTCGGGAATATGCCGCGAGAATGTCGTAGCGGTCGCTATAACGGGTAGTGCGGAGTGCTATGCAAGTAAGGTTCACTTTATTGCTTCAGAAATGATGAAAGGCTCTCTTTGCCAAGATAGTAGAGTCGGGCGCGGATGAGTTTCGGGTCGCCCGAAAATTCGAAGGGTGCGGTGTAGAGTTGCGATTTTGCCGTCGGCGTCGTTCCGTCGGTAGTATAGCGGATTTCCGCGCCGGCATAAGGGCTGTTCATCATTACCATTCCGTCACCTGCGACGATGCCGGGCTGGCGAAGGTGGAAATTAAAGCCGCTACGGTCGAGCCACGGCAATTCGCGTTCGCCGATAATCTTGTTGAATTCGGGCAAAGTCCAACTCTCGTGGCGGTTCCAAGCACGCTCGGCAAGACCGAGCATCTTTGGCAGCAGGTAAAGTTGCATCATTTCGGGCGAACGGAGAGTTTCGGCGAACAGGTGACCAGAGATGCCGATAAGGCGGTCGGCGGTGGCGTCTGGCAGTGGGCAAAGCGCATCGGCATAGCCGTTGAAAGCCGCAAATTCATCGACCGACCCGCCCCAATTGAGGCCGGGTTCTTCGGGGTGGTTGTTATAGACTTGGTCCATATAGAAGTGGTTGACGTTCGACAGCACCACAGGGAAGCCGTTGCGAGCCGCCTCTTCGGGGACGCCCTTCGTGCGCAATGTGCTCCAGCAGTTCACCGCTCCGACGAGTGGTGAGATGGAGTCGTTGTAGGCTTTGGAGTGGCCGATGGCGATTTCCTGCCAACCGTTCATCTTGATACCGCGCGAAGAGAGCATTTTCGATAGTTCGCTCACCCAGTAGGCATGCAATCCGCGTTCGCCGTCGAAGCCCCGAAGTTCGATATATCCTGTCGCCGAGGGTGAGCCCAACCATGCGCCTTTCGGCACTTCGTCGCCGCCGATGTGGAATTGCTTGAGAGGAACGCCCGCTTTGTCGTACATTCGATGGATTTCCGTGACTATGCGCGACATAAAGTCGTGCGGCCCGTCGATTGCCGGATTCATCACGTTGTCGTGGAAAGCCTGTGCCGACGTATATGAGGATGTGTCGCAATCTTCGCTGAGGAAGTGGCGCACCTGATTGCGTTTGTTATAGACGTACTGCATCGCCTTGATGGCGGCGCGGGCATGGCCGGGCGATTCCACCTCAGGGATAACTTCTATACCGAGGGTGTCGCAGTATTGCAGGAGGCTAACGAAATCATCAACGGAGTAATATCCGTTTGAAGACGATTTTTTATTATCGGGGTCGCCGTTGCCGGTGAAAATTTGGGCGAGGAAGTCGGATTCGTCGGTGGTGTAGCCTCGACGTGAGCCATATTCGGTCAGTTCAGGCATACAAGGAATTTCAAGTCGCCAAGCCTCGTCGTCGCAGAAATGGAAGTGCAGTTTGTTCAGTCGGTAGTCGGCCATAAGGTCGGCGATGCGCTTCATGGCCTCGAGCGGCTGGAAGTTGCGGGCGATGTCAATCATCAGACCGCGATAGTGGAAGTCGGGATAGTCCTCGATGACAGCGTTGGGCAGTTCGCTGTTGTTGAGGTCGAAAAGTCGGTTGAGAGTGTGACGTGCGGTTTTCAAAGCCTCGCGCGAAGCGCCCTCAACGGATATGGCGTTGCCTTTCAGAATGATGCGATAGAATTCCTCGTTTTCGTTGGCAATGATTTTTTCATCGATTTTGGCAGAGGATTTAGTCTTTCCCGATGCCGCCACTTCCACGCTTTTCAGACGCGGAATGATGTCGAACGCACTCAATTTGCGGTTGCAGACGAGCGACTGATTGATGATGAAAATCGAGTCGGCATAGGGCATAAGGTCGAAATTGGCGTTCGACCATTGTGCGGGAAATTGGTCGACAGGCATTCGGGTATAGTCCACTTCGACGAGTTTGCCCTTGCGGTTGATGGCATGCAGACCGTCGATGGCATAGCATCGGGCATTGAAGCGGCCACGAGTGACGATGTCGATTCGGATTGTGTCGTTCGTTTTGCCGAAGCGCGACGATGTGATATAGTAATACCCGGGCACGATTTCGTGGATGGAGTCGGCTGGGTTGACGGGCGTCATCTTGCGTGCGAACTGGTTGAAACACAATCGGTCGATGTCTTTCGAGTTCTTGACGGTTATGCGTTGGACGTAGGAATTGTCGTCGCGGTTGCCGAGTTGTTCCCAAGTGACGTGGGGTTTTGCCGAGCAGGCGGTCAATGCGATGGCTAGCAGCCATATTGTTCGGGAAAGTTTCATTGCTGATGAATTTTCGTTAAGGTATCATATAGATTTTGACAGGCGTCTTCGAGTAGGTCAAGAACAAGTTCGAAACCCTCGTGGCCTTCGTAGTAAGGGTCAGGGACATAGTCGTAGGTTGCCGACGGCGAGAAAAACGCGGCCATCTCCACCACCTTCTTTGCTCCTTCGATTGTAGGGGCGAGGTGTCGCAGTTCGCTGATGTTCGCGCGGTCCATGCCGATGATGATGTCGAAATGGTCGTAATCGTCGGTAGTTATCACTCGGCAAACGTGGGTGAGTTCTATTCCGCGACGTCGTGCGTGGGAGCGCATACGCGGGTCGGGCAACTGTCCGATATGCCAGTGGCCCGTTCCTGCCGAGTCGATTTCCCAAAATGCCGATGCAGAGTGCCGCTCTACCACGTCGCGCAGGATTCCCTCCGCCGCCGGCGACCGGCATATATTACCGAGGCAAACAAAAAGTACGCGTATAGGCCTCGCGGAGTCAAGCGTAATATTTCGAAGGAAATCAGTCATCGGATTGCGGTTTTAAACGATGTAGATAATGTCGTTTTACATATCAAAGCCTATTTGTTGTCATTGTGTTGAAGTAGAAACAATGTTTTTTGGCGCTCAATTTCACGTTTTAGTTCTTCTTTTGAGGGAAGATAAGTGAGATATTTGGTGGCAAAGAGTTGGTCGTTGGTACTTATTCCGGAAAAGCGTGCCACATCCTCGTCAGTATCAGCACATAGCAGTATGCCAATGGTAGGATTATCTCCTTCGCTTCGCTTGATTTGGTCATAAATTTTGACATACATATCCATTTGTCCAACATCTTGGTATCGCACTTTTGATGTTTTCAAGTCAATGAGAACAAACGATTTGAGTATATAGTTGTAAAACACAAGATCGATAAAATAATCTTCCTTTTCGGTCTGGATATGTTGCTGTCGAGCAACAAAAGCATACCCCCGGCCAAGTTCCATAAGGAATTGCTGCAGATGATTGATTAATGCCGTTTCCAAATCCGACTCGGTAAATGAGTTTTCGGTGCTGAATCCCAAGAATTCAGCAATCACAGGATTTTTGATATATTCAAGTGGGTCTTGCGTTTGTGTAGTAATGAGCCTCATTTCATTTTCTACCGCTTGTTTTTGTTGCGATGAGAGTAGTCGATAATAATATTGTGAACTTACGTTACGCTGCAGAGTGCGAGCCGACCAAGCTTGAGACAAAGCTTCATCATGATACCATCTTCGTGCCTCCACATCTTCAACCTGGATTAGAACACGATAGTGTGTCCACGATAGCAATTCACGCGATTTTCCACTCACTGCGTGGAAAATCTTCGGGAAAAACCGATAGAACTGAACAAATGAATATAAATTGGTTTTAGTGAACCCACTGCCATAAATTGAAGTTAATTCTGCGGACAAATGTTTTATTGTCTCCTCTCCATATCCTGCACGTTTGTTACCTTGCATATCCTCAATGGCAATGCGTTGTCCCAACAACCAATTGCGTTGGACAAGAATTACATTCACGCTTTTATAGGCGATGGCTCTTGCTTGTTCAATGATGTTACATGCATCTTGAACAATATTATCGGTCGTTTTAACCTCGACATTGAGTTGTTGTGATAAGTTGTCCATAATGATTTATGATAAATAATAGATTGCTGCAGAACAAATACTTTCTTTCATTTATTTGGAATTCGCGATTTCCAAGTATTGACAGACAGTGTTGATGGAAGTTCGGTTGATTAAAATTCTTTATACATATATTATACCCTCATTTAATGGCGAAAGATGAATAAATCGCTTTGGCGGCGGTGGCGGCGGCATCGTTGTTCCCGAGAGCGTCACGCATACGTCGGTAGCCTTCCTGCTGGGCTTTTCGACCTTCGGTATCGGGCAGTATTCGCTCTACTTCTGCGCCGACAAGGTCGGGCGAACAACGGTTGAAGAGCATTTCGGAAATTATTTCCTCGTCGGTAATGAGGTTTGGCAGGGTAACATATTTTCCGCTGACAAGCCAGCGCATAATTTTGTAGGTCACAGCCGAACCGTTGGAACGGTAGCAAGCCACTTGGGGAGTGCCCAAAAGCGCACATTCGAGAGTTGCTGTTCCCGACGTGACGAGAGCGATGTCGGCATGGCGCATAAGCGCGAATGTGGCGTTTTCGACAACGGGCAGGTCGGTCAGCGATGAATAAAGCCCTTTTTCGATGGCAGGGGCGCCGGCAATGACCGCCTGATAATCGGGAAATCGTCGCGACACGGCTTCCATCACCGGCAAGTTGTTGCGGATTTCGCCCACACGGCTTCCTGCGACGAGAGCCATTATCGGCTTCTTGGAGTCAAGACCGTTGGTCTTTCGGAAGTCTTCGGCCGATGGCAGTGTCGCTGCCACAGAGTCGATTTCTCCCACCGACGGGTTGCCCACATAGGTGATTTCATAATTGTGCCGGCGGTAGAATTCTTTTTCGAAAGGCAGAATCGAAAGCATCGAATCGACATCGCGCTTTATCGCTTTCACACGCCACTGCTTCCATGCCCACACTTTCGGCGAAATGAAGTAGAAAACTTTTATGCCCGCACGCTTGGCGACTTTCGCCAACTTGAGATTGAAACTCGGATAATCCACCAAAATCAACGCATCGGGATGGAAATCGAGCATCGCTTTTTTCGCATGGCTGAGATTGCCAAGCACTTTTCCAAGATGGCGTATAACTTCGCTGAAACCCATAAACGCCATTTCCCGATAGTGAATCAGCGGGGCGACTCCTGCAGCTTCCGCCATCAAATCGCCTCCAAGAAAACCGAATGTGGCATCGCCGTCGATTCGTCGTAGTTCGCGAATCAACGCGGCCGCATGTATATCGCCCGACGCTTCGCCGGCTGAAATGAAATATCGCATATTGTTTTCGACGCTTTGCTCCTATTGTCGGCAAAGCCTTTCGCCCACAAAGGTAATAATTTTTCTCCGTCAAAACAAACGCGTTTGAGGCGACCCGAAAAATAGAGAGGTCGGACATCTCTGCCCGACCTCAATTTTCATAGCTCCGATTTTTAGATTCTCAATGTTTCACTTATTTACACTATCCTTTGTTGTACGGTGCAAAGTTCGCAACATTTTTCAAAGCCCACAATACGCATTTTTACGTAAATTGGGCTAAAAGTTGAATTTTTTTGACCATATTGTCATTATTTTGCCGAAAAATCTGAAATTTTCTTAACTTTGCACTCGTGAGCAAATCGAATATAAGCAAAATCAAGCCCTTCATACTCCCCGCCGCGATGATTCTCGGCGCGTTGTTTCACGCACAGATAGGGCGTCTTGCCCCCCTTATGCCTTACCTGATTGCGTTGATGCTGTTTATTACCTACTGCCGCATCGACCTGAAAAAAGTGCGGCTGACGCGGTTCAGCCTATGGCTGACAGTGGTTCAGATAGGTGGCGGCATAGCGGCATATTTCCTGCTCAGGCCGTTTGGCGAGGCTGTCGCGCAGGGAGTGATGATTTGCATGATGTGCCCGGTCGCGACCGCCGCTCCTGTTGTCACCGCCATGCTCGGCGGAAACATCGAGCGGGTGATGACCTTTTCGCTGGCGAGCAATCTTGCCGTGGCTGTCATTGCCCCGCTGATGTTCGCTTATGTCGGCCAAGGTGGCGACGTGAGTTTTCTTAGTGCGCTCGGGGCTATTTGCCTGAAAGTGTTGCCGCTACTGTTGTTGCCGCTTTTGGCGGCATTGGCATTCCGCAGTATTACGCCGAAAGCCTGTGCCGTGGTCGCAAATCATCAATCATTGTCGTTCTACATATGGTCGGTGGCGCTGACTATCGTCATGGCTCGCGCATTCGATTTCTTCTTCTCCGAGCCAGGGTCGGCCCGCGATGTCATTTTCCTCGCAGTCGCGTCGCTCGTCGTTTGCTGCATTCTTTTCTATGTGGGGCACAAAATCGGCTCGCATTACAACGACGATGTCGCAGGCACGCAGTCGCTCGGTCAAAAAAACACCATCCTCGCCCTATGGATGTCGTTCACATTCCTCAACCCCGTTTCATCAGTAGGCCCCGCAGCCTACATCATCTGGCAAAATATTATCAACACAGCACAAATTTTCCGTTTTACTCGTCATGGACAGCATATTTGACATCCTCCTCAGCCTGCCGCTTTTCAACGGCGTCGACAGCGAAAGAATCCACAACGTCGTTGGAACCACAAAATTTCACTTTTTAAAGTTCCCCGCAGGCGAAGAAATTATCTCGCGAGGCGACCGCTGCGACCACATCGTGTTCATCCTCAAAGGCAAAGTAAATTTCACTATCAAAAGCGACTCCGCCCGCTTCAGCCTGACATATACCCTCGCCGACCAATCCGTAGTCGCCCCCGAACACCTTTTCGGCATGTCAACGGCATATCCATTCTCGGCAGTCACTGTCGAACCGACGAGCATTCTACAAATTGCAAAAGAGGACTATCTTAAAATCCTCAACTCCGACCGAATCTTCCTTATCAACTATCTCAACGCACTGTCGATTAACGCCCAAACGAATGTCGACGGCATCTTGTCGATGACATCTGGCGACCTCCTCCGACGAATCGCTTACTGGGTCAAAACCATCACCCGACAAAACAGTCAGGACATAACAATCCACTGCCGACTTCGCGACCTCCACACAATCCTCAACGTCCAGCGCTCAACGCTGATTTCTGCCCTCGACACCTTAGCCGACCTACACATCATAGACTACACAAACGACACCATCAGTGTCATCTCCCGCCGCGACCTCGTCTCCCTCCTCTCCGAAGGTTAATCAAGTCGGTGGGCTTTTGGTGTCGGAAATAAGGATTTGTTATTTGGTTTTGAGCGACCTTTCAACTTTAAATTGTGCTTTAATTTGTTGTTACGAAAATAATTACTAACTTTGTGTGTTGCTAGCCCTAAACGGCATGCAATCCAATCGTGTTATTAACCCTAAATTGTGATATATGAAAAGAATTGTAGGATTTTTGGCTCTCCTTGTGCTGATGTTGTCTTTGCCGGTCAAGGTGGGCGCTATCATTTTCATCAACGAAAAAGCCCCCGGTGTCCATAAGGAGATTGACAGGAAAACGGGCAAGGAGGTGTGGAAAAGCAGCACGGGCGACTTCCTCGGCAACGTGGAAGATTCACTCCCGATAACCGACCTTGACAAGTACAACTATGCTTACGATAGCAAGGACCAGCCTATTGACGGCTATCATAATGTGATTGTCGACCCCGAAAAGAACGGAACAAAAAAAGTGTGGGACAACGACCGCAAATGCTATGTTTGGCGCGACCAGACTGGCAATTATCTCGGACGTGTGCCCGACTTCCCGCCTGAGGAACAGTGGATTATGGATGAGATGAAAGCAATCTGGAATTGTGCCAGTCTTACTCCAAAGGCGGCGGAGCGTTATGAAAAGCAACTGAGAGAAATGCTCAAGCAAGCCGATGATGAATGTGATGATATTGACGCCCCTGTGGAGTCGGAATATTCTGACGAAGAAATCGAGCGTATGATAAGCGGAGCCGAAAGCGACATGGACGAAGCGTCAGCCGCCATCGACCAAGCCCTTGGCGCTCTCCATGAATTAGGAATGGGTGATTATGACGGCCTTCTTAAAAACGCAAAAGGCGAGTTGAACAAAGGTAAAAACGCGACCAAGAATCGTCCAAAAAAATAAGCAGTCATGAAAAAGTATATCTTTATTATAGCAGCAACGACTGCTATCACAAGTTGCCTTGGCGGAGGAGTGAAGCCCGTCGAACAAAAAGAGAATGAGAAAGTGGCATCCGCGACGTGGGATTACTATGTCGTTGGCTCGTGGCACTATATCCAGACAACCGAAGAAGGTCGCACACCCGACAAATATGTAGAGGGCGTCGAATCGTTCCTCGGCAACGGCGACTACATCAACCACTGCGTCACAGCCGACAGTAGCAAGGTGGTGCTCAAGGGTTTCTGGGCGATTGACCCCGACAAAGACTACACCATCAACATCTATCTGCAGGAGAAATCCGATGGAAACAAAGTGGGAGCATCGCTTGACCACAAACTAGTTTACACAGTAGTTAGCCTTGAACCCGAGGTCCAATTCAATTACACCTTCGATGGCAACAACCGCCACGCTTTCCGAGTCAAAGAATAACCTCCAATAAAAGGCCCTCCCATAAAAAACGGATTGCTCGACTTGTGTCGGGCAATCCGTTTTTCATCCCCTTATATATCGTGCTTTGGCACGTTTTTGGCACACTATAACATGGAATACAAGGTGTGAGAACAGGATTTTGACAAATCGTGCCAAAATAGTATTTACCTTGCCAGTTCGTAGATTTTGCGGGAGTCGGCGGGGAAGAGGGGACGGTAGAAGCCGAAGGGGGTGCCTTTGTTTTCGTGGACTTTCTTGACGAGGAGGTCGATGTCGGGTTCGGGTATTCCTAATTCTGCCAAGGTGGTGGGCAACTGCATTTCGCGATAGAAGGCTTTGAGACGTTCGATGCCTTTCAATGCGGCTGAACGGTCGTCGTCGTCAACGATGTCGAACACGCGACGGGCAAGTTGCGCTCCTCGTTGCGGTTGGCAATCCGCCATGAATGTCATCCATGCGGGGAATATCACTGCCAAGCCTGCTCCATGCGTTACTCCATAAACTGCGGAGAGTTCGTGTTCCAAACCGTGCGAAGCCCAGTCTTCTTGACGGCCTACTCCGAGCACACCGTTATGTGCCACGGTGCCACTCCACATGATGTTTGCGCGGGCATCGTAGTCGGTGGGGGTTGCCTTGATTTTCAAGGCTTCTGCCATAATGGCTTTGAGTGCGCCTTCGCAAAGTCGATCGGTGATTTCAACCCCTTCGGTTTGAGAGAAATAGCGTTCGAATATGTGCGACATCATGTCGGCGACGCCGGCTGCCGTCTGCGAAAAGGGGAGAGTATAGGTGAGTTCGGGATTCATGAGGGCAAACTTCGGGCGGAGCAGATAAGGCGACCGGATTGAGATTTTGTGAAGTCCGTCAAGGCGAGTAATGACTGTGTTTCCCGAACCTTCGCTTCCCGCCGCGGGTATGGTCAACACCACTCCTACGGGCAAGGCTTTTTCTACGGGTTTGCCCATAAAGAAGTCCCAGAAATCGCCGTCGTAGGGCACTCCTGCGGCGATGGCTTTCGATGTGTCGATTACAGAGCCTCCGCCCACCGCCAAAATGAAGTCGCATTTTTCGGCGCGCGCCTGTCGTATGCCTTCGTACACTTTCGTGTCGACGGGATTGGGCTGGATGCCTGAAAGCAGGGTGTGGGCAATGCCGGCTTCGTCGAGAGATTTCGTCACACGGTCGAGCAATCCCGACCTAACTACCGAACCTCCGCCGATAACTATCAAGGCCTTCTTGCCGCCTTCGTCGGCAATGCGTCGGCCGGCTTCGTTCTCTACATCTCGCCCGAAAATGTATTTCGTAGGGCTGCAAAAAAAGAAATTATTCATGATGAAATTGTTTTAAGTCAGTGAAAGTTTGGCTTTTGCGGCATCGTGGGCTTCGACGAGGCGGCGCATAAGTTCCGACACTGTGGGGATGTCGGTAATTTGTGCCACGACTTGGCCGATTTCCAACTCGCCGTTTTCAAGGTCGCCTTCAAGCATACCTCTTCGAGCACGCCCGAAGCCTATCATTTCAAGCATTTCCTCGTTGGTGACACCGCGACGTTCTGCATCCACAACATCGTCGTAGAATTTATTTTTGACAAGTCGGGTGGGCGACAACTGTTTGAGAGAAAGCATGGTCGATTGCTCATCAAGGCTGACGCAAAGACGTTTGAATTCGTCGTGTGCCGAACTTTCCTGAGTGACGGCGAAGGCTGTGCCGATTTGCACGCCGTCGGCTCCGAGTGCTTCCGCGGCAAGCCATGCTTCGCCGGTGGCGATGCCTCCGGCGGCTATCAGCGGAGTGTGGTCGAGTATGCGTGCAACGGCAGGAATCAGACACATAGTGGTAAGTTCCTCTTTGCCGTTGTGTCCGCCGGCTTCGAAACCTTCAGCGACAACGGCGTCAACGCCAGCCTCTTCGCATTTTGCGGCGAAACGTGACGATGCGACAACATGCGCCACTTTCACGCCGCGCTCTTTCAGCGTCGCGGTCCACTTTTTGGGATTACCTGCCGAAGTGAAAATGATTTTCACGCCTTCCTCAAGGCAGATGTTGATATAATTTTCGGAGTTGGGATTCATCAGCGGAATGTTCACGCCGAAAGGTTTTCGGGTAGCAGTCTGTGCTTTGCGGATTTGTTCACGAAGAAGGTCGGGTGTCATCGAGCCTGCACTCAAAAGTCCGAGTCCTCCGGCTTCGCTGACCGCTGACACGAGTCGCCAGCCGCTGCACCATGCCATTCCGCCTTGAACGACGGGATATTCGATGCCAAATAGTTCACAAATTTTATTCATATTGTTTTTGGTTTTAATATTATCTGTCAAAATTGGGATTTTTAACACGAATTATCATCAATTAAACATGAATTATTAAAAATAATTTCGATAAATGCTTTTGCCTCAAAAACTTTAACACGAATTATCATTAATTGGTCATTAATTCAAATTGATTAGACATTGTCATTAATACGGTATGAATAATTCGTGATAATTTATGTTTTAAAAACAGTTTGTGGAATAATTGATAATTATACTGCAAATATAATGAATAGTTGACAAAAAAGAGTAAATTTGCGGAAAATTCTATTGCAATGGAAATTATCGAAGCAATCCGCAACCGCCACAGTGTGCGCCAATATATTGACAAAAGCATTGAACCCGAGGAAATCGAAAGGCTCAACGCCTTAATTACTCGACTAAACGAAGAAGGCAAACTCAACATCCAACTTGTCACCGATGAGCCTAAAGCGTTCGACTGCATGATGGCACGCTACGGGAAGTTTACAGGTGTGAAAAACTATTTGGCGATGGTGGGTAAAAAGAGCGACGACCTTGACCGTCGCGTGGGCTATTACGGCGAATGGCTTGTGCTTGAGGCACAACGGATGGGGTTGAACACCTGTTGGGTGGGAATGAGTTACAAGAAAGTTCCCGAAGCGTTTCGGATTGAAGACGACGAAAAACTCGTGTGTGTCATCGCATTAGGCTATGGCGCCACGCAGGGTTCAGCACATAAGATAAAAAGCGTTGAAAAGGTGGCGAGAGTCAATGGCGAGATGCCAGAATGGTTCCGTCGAGGAGTGGAGGCCGCATTGCTTGCTCCGACGGCGGTGAACCAGCAGAAATTCCGCTTTGAGTTGACCGATGGCAATGTGGTCGATGCCCGTGCAGGGTTGGGCTTTTATTCGAAAGTGGATTTAGGCATTGTATGCTACCACTTCGAAGTTGCAGCCGGCAGGGACAATTTCAGATGGAAATAAGAGGGTTTATTTGAACTCGTAGGCACCGAGTGACGGCGGTGTGGCGCGTGTGATGCCGTAGAAGTCGATGGCGGTTTCGGGGTTTGTGAGGGCCTTCGAACCTGCGCCGATTGCCGGCGAACCTTCCTTCAGGCGATAGTCGAAATAGTAGTCTTCGCGGACGGTGCGGAACATCGGGTCGGTGTCCCACAGACATGAGATAAAGTTGGAGTCGTCGCTGCCCTTCACCGAGAACGAGCAATAGCGCAAATATACGTCGTAGCCGTCGAAAGTGCCGGGGTAGATATCGCCACCGTTACCCCAAACGATGCAGTTGGAGAAGTCGGCGGTCGTGGTTTTTATCGGGCCATATTTATCATCGGGGTCAAGTCGGTATAGTTGGATGATTTCGCCGTCGGGATAAGCGAAGAGATATTGGTTGACGAACGTGCAATGGTTGAACACATGATGGTCGCCGGCGATTCCCACCACACCGAATGCAGCATCGGCAAATTCGCATCCGTAAGCCTCGATTGGCGAGTGGAGTAATTGAAGAGCGTAGCCCGTGGAGTTACGAACTTGGCAGTTGACCATCTTGATGGCGGGCGAAGGCGAAAGGAACAGGGAGTCGGCCAAAACGCCGTTGACAGTGTTGCGAATCGACGCATAGGAAAGTCGGTTGGATTTGCTCAGACAGGAGAAAAGAATTCCGCTCCATTGGCCCGACATAATTTCATAAGGAATGTCGGAAGCGACATAACCGAAACGGTCACCGACGAAGTTCACCGGTTTTTCCGCGGTGCCTTCGACAATGAGAGTGCCGTCAACTCGCATCCATGCGTCTTGATGGAAATATAGAGTTACGCCTTCGGGAATTGTCAGTGTGACATCAGGACGGACAACGAGGCTGTCGTAAATCTGATACGCTTTGTCAACTTTGAGTTTGCGGTCGAGTTTGACATCCCATCCGTGGTGGCGTTCAACGTCGATAACATCGGCCTGCAAGACCACTGTCGATGTCACGCCGTTGGTGGTGAAATCAAGTTTGTCGTAAAATTCAATCGGCTTCGAACTGCCGCCGTTTGGGGGAAGAGTGGCCTCGACGAGCACGAAAATAGAGTCGTTCGCGCGGATTTCCACGTTTTCGAATTCTTCGCCGGGGATACCGTCGACATTCAACCGGAATGCACCCGTTCCGCCGTCGCGGAATGCGATTTTACTTATATTAAGGCCTTTGCCGTGGCGGTTAAACACCTTGAATTTATGAGTGGGTGTGCCTTCTTCGGAAAAGGCGAGACCCATTTTTAACGTATCGACGGAGAATGTCGGCTGGTCGGAGGGCGAGGTGGTGAATCCGTCCTCAATGCACGACGAGAAACCTGCGGCAAGTGCAATCGCAGCCGCCGCTGTCATCATTCGGATTGTTTTGTATATCGTTGTCACTATTCATCTAACGATGAACGGCGTAAAATATTGTTTTAATACAAATCGCCGTTTGTTCCTATGGGGTTGCCAATTAAAATAAGCCTACCGCACGGTTAATGTTGTGCATTTTTTTGCAATATTTTCTCATTTTCTTGGCAAAGTGAAAAATATTGGCTAAATTTGTCACGATTTTCCCAAAATGGGGAAGTCTCTGAGTTTTAACGAATTTTAACAAACAATATCATTAACTTAACCCCTAAAACCAAACACAGCAATGAAGAAAGTGCTACTTATGGTGCTGGCGGCGTTGACGGTAACGACGATGACCGCGCAGCATTTCAAGGTTGTTAAGACGCAACGTTTTAACGCCGGAAGCGCGATGTACCATCCGGTGTTCACACCCGACGGCAAGTCG
>JAFZPB010000050.1 GCA_017552595.1 Muribaculaceae bacterium | reverse complement strand
GAGCGGCTTTGTATGATGTTGCCCAAAGCGACCTTTTCCGCGACTATGCGCCGACGGAACTGGTACATGCTTCGCAAGACCCGCAGGTCCGTTTCGGCGGGCTTATAGAGAGTCGTGCTCTCCGGGCGGTAGAAGTTTCTGGCGTAGTACGCTATCGTTTCGGCGTCCGCCTTGTCGCTCTTGCCGCGCTGGAACCCCGAACCGTACTTGATCATCAGGGCGTTCTCAAGCCAGACCTTAAATCCCTTGCCGTAAAGATAGTCGCTCAGGCCGATGCTGTACATCCCTGTGTGCTCGCCGCAGTAGAGCACATTGGAAGGGCCGAAGGCCTTGCCCAGCTCTGACGCCTTCTTTGTCCACCTGATCAGGCTCAGATAGCCTGACTTGGTGTTTGGAAACTCACACTCGCCCATCACGCCAGCGCATGCTGCCAACAGGCACGCATTGAATTTTTCTTTGGAAAAATCAATGCCGACATAGATGATTTCGTCTTTTTTCATTACCTTTGTACGTTAAATTAAACATTTTGGTCGACCGTTATAACTGTCCATTCTAAAACTTTACACAGGCTCTGAGCCTAGCATTCTATTCGGACTGCAGTTATAAACCCACGGAGCGCCATAACTCCTTATAGGCTCCGAGCCTAGTATGAGAATCGGGTTGCTCCGTGGGGAGGTTGACTTTCCTTAATACGACAAAGGTAAGAAAACCCCATGATTTTTACTGCATCGTTCCCCGACTTTTGGAACAATCAAGGATCGACGGTGCAAAGGTAAAGCGTTATGAGAAGGTATATAAACCAATTATTATGGCTCAGAAGTTGTGGACTGACGATGTCTCTGAAGATGCGGTAATGAACGAGTATTACCAATTATTTCGTAATGCTTCAAAAGCGAAGAAAGACAAATCGTATGTGTTGTTTATTTGTCCTAAAGATAATTGCAGCTTAAAAAAACAGTATGATGATTTTCGCAGAAAATTTATGAAAGAGAATGATGTGGTACAATATGTTTTTTGGGAAGATTTGGTTGATGCCGCTTCGAAAATGGGAGAAGACATGAGCGAGTTTGAAACGAAATATTTTGGTTATAAACAATGACGATTCTTCACATAAGTGACACTCATGGGCTGCATAATCGACTGGGATAGTTGCCTTCGGCCGATGTGCTTGTGCATAGCGGAGATTTCACCAACAGCGGAACGGAACAGGAAACGCTTGACTTCATCAACTGGTTGATTTTGCGACCTTACCAACATAAAATCTTTGTCGTGGGTAATCATGACCTTTGTCTTTGGGATGCGGTAGGCATTGAAGATTTGCCCGAGAATGTCCATTTTCTGCAAGACCGCAGTGTGACAATCGACGGCGTTAAGTTCTTCGGCTTGGGTTATAATCACCCTGAAAACTTGATTCCCGACGATGTAGATGTGCTTGTCACTCATGAACCGCCGTTTGAAATCCTTGATTTCTCGATGGGGAGGCATTGGGGTAATCTTCCTTTGCGCCGACGTGTTGAGGCGGCCCGACCTCGCTATCATCTATTCGGGCATAGCCACGACGCTCATGGTAAGTTGGAAAAGGATGGCACGGTCTATTGCAATGCTTCGATTCTCAACGACATGTGTGAAATCGCCTTCGAACCGATAAGGATAACGGTAGATTTTTAACCTCTAAAGTATAAATGAGAATGCCCGGCTTTGTTGAACGGGCATTCTCGTATCTAAAAAAACTCCAGTGACTCCTTAGAGATTTGTTTAGCGGATGATTTTGGTGGCGGTAGTGGAACCGTCGGCGTGGCGGTTGACAACTATGTTGACACCGTCGAATGGTCTGCGGCTTGCTACGCCGGCGAGGTTGTAGTAGGTGCGTGAAACGACCTCAGATGAGCCTTCAACAGCATCAACCGAGCCTTCGGCATCATAGTTCATCACAGGGCTTATTGCCATTGAAATGGGGTCGTCGACATTCTTGTACCATTTGCCCGTTTCGAGGTATTCGTAATTGTCGCCCTCGTCGTAAACAAACTGATAGGATGTGGATTTGGCGCCCTCTTCGCGGCGACAAAGCAGGATTGCGATGTCGTCGCCATTTTCGTTGGGGAACGGTCCGACCACGGCGAAGAATTCCGTGCCGGCCTTTACCTCGATAGGAGTTTCAAATTTAAACTCAGTGGCTACAACCGTCGATGGGTCGTAAACCAATTCGCTGGCTTTCAGACTTGTCGCACCCAATACTTCGTTGGGCATACCGTCGGCACCGGCTGCCATGATTTTAACGGCAATGTCGGCCGACGAGGATTGTGCTGTAGTTTTACCGAAGTAGATGTTGACCTTGCTGATAGTTACATCGGTGGCTGGTGCGTCGAAATGCTCGGCAAATTCTCCCATTCCCAACCAGTTTGTTCCGGCATAGTTGCCGTACCAACCCATTTCGATCATCGAAAGCGAGGCGTTCTCTTCAGGCTCGATGTTCCAAATCTCCTGTTCGCCACCGGCTTGAATAGCGGTGTCGACAGTTTCGAAAACATTGCTTCCGTTTTCGTTCGACACTTCAAGGCGTATGCCGTATTTTCCAGCCTTTGTGTAGGTTACGGTCGGATTCTGGTCGGTGCTCGACGCTATGTCGGTGCCTTGGAATGTCCAAAGCCATTCAGTGGGATTTCCCGTTGATTTGTCGGGGAACGTTATCGGTTTATTGACGGGAACGAACATCATCACCCACGGAGAAAGGTAAGCGCCCTCGGGAAGACCGATTGCGGCGGTGGGGGCTTCGCCTTCGACATTCACGAACGCTTGGCGGGTGGCGGAAGAAGTCGATGAACCGTCGCCGACGGTCAGCGTCACACTATAGGAACCCGCTTTGTTGTAAACCACAACGGGATTTTGTTCGTCGCTTGTTGAAGGTTCGCCGCCATCGAACGACCATTCCCACGATTTGATGTCGCCTTCGCTCATGTCGAGGAAGTGGACGCTTTCGCCCTCTTTGATGTTGATTTTGGCGTCTTCTCCGAGGTCGGTCTGCTTGATTTTAAAGCCGTCGATGGCTTCGTCTTCGCCATAATCGCCGATATAGACAAATGAGAATTTCACTTTTTTATCGGCATACTCCGACAAATCGACGGTGAATTTTTCCCAACTTGGGCCGTCGTAACCCTTTTCTTGAGCCCAAGCGAATTGGTCGAGAAGTAAGGTCTCCTCTCCGTTGACAATGGCAAATAATTTCCATGAGCCGTAAACGAGGAAAATACCGCTGGCATAGCAGTAAAACTCCAATTGACTTCCCGGGTGGATGTCAATCTCTGGCGATGTGGCTCTCTCGTTTTGATTCGCAGAATATTTGAGAATCATTGACGAGAGACTGCTGCTGTCGATGCTGCTGAACGGTTTGCTGGCGTTGCCGAGTTTCCATGTTGACGAACTTGTATGGGAATATGTCCAAGTATTGAATTCGGCTTGGCTGTCCCAACCTTGTTCGTAATATGTGGACATGGCCTCTTCGGCTCCGAACGAGGCCTTGAGATTTTGTGCTCCAGCCGAGAGGACTGCGGCTATGCCAATCAAAAAAAGCGAAAATCTTTTCATAACTCAGTGGGTTAGTTTGTGAAATGCGATGTCGTGGCACTGCGTCGGCAATACCACGACAAAGTTACACTTTTTCAAAGGAATAATCAAGAAATAGCAAAAATTTTCCGACAATCCCGCAGATATGGCAGAAGAATGAGAAGAAATTGTGATTGCCAATGATTTCGAGTCAGTAAATATGACATTATAGTCGTTAAATAAAGAGTATGTAAATGATAATTGCTCCTACAAGGTATGTGAACGCATTTGCCCAAAGAGTGGCTTTGAAAATCTTTTTTCCGCTGAATTGCTTCCGCAGTCTGAAATGGTTAATTGTAGCCTCGATGGCCACTGAAAGAATCAATGCAACCAAATAATAAATGATGAACCACATGAGAATCGTTGGATTATGTACATTGACCTCGTGAGATGAAACCCATGGGAACCAAACGATAAGCCACCAGCCGCCATTAATCAATATAGAAGCGATAATGCCTATTAATCCACTGATGAGGTTGGAAATAAGAGCGGTCCCATAGATTGGGCGATTGTAAAATTTTTTCGAGAGGTATTTGCTCATTATCAATGCCTCAGCCAAGATAACGAAAGCCATAAATAACCAACCCGGAGGAAGGAAAACAAAAAGGCCAAAAGAGACGTCGAGCAGTGTCATGATTATTGTTGTTTTTGATGAAAATTAGTTTAAGTGTAGCGCAAAATTACACTTTTCCTAAGGAATAATAGGCATTCCGCTACATTTTTCCGAAGGAATGACTCAATAATGTGGGGAAAAAGTCATTTTGGGCACAGGGTTTTAAGCGGAGCGGCTTGCTTTGCGGAACTCTGTCGGAGTTATCCCTGTGATGCGTTTGAAATAACGGTTGAAGTGCTGGCTGCTTTGAAATCCAAGTCGGTAAGCGATTTCGGTAATGGTGTCGTCGGTTGAATGCAGTTCTTCTTTTGCGATTTCAACGACTTTGGCTTGAATGTACTCTACGGGAGTTTTGCCAGTCTCTTTTTTAACAAGGTCGCCAAAATAGTTGGGCGATAGGCAGCACTTGTCGGCGAACAATTTGACCGAGGGCAATCCTCCCATGAAAATCGCATCGCGGTTATGGAAATAGTCGTTGAGCGATTGCTCAAAGGTCGCCATGACGCTGCGGTTGTCGTCTTCGCGCGTGATGAACTGCCTGTCGTAGAACCGCATGCAGTAATCCAGCAGCAATTCAATGTTGCGGCAGATGAGTTTGCGGCTGTGCTTATCGATTGGCCGTTCGATTTCGGCTTTGATTTTGTCAATACAATCTAAAAAAAGACTGCGTTCGCGTTCCGACAGGTGCAGCGCCTCATCAGATGAGTAATGAAAAAAACTGTAGTCGGCAATGTTTTGCCCGAGAGATGTGCCCCGAATCAAGTCGGGGTGGAACAACAAAGCCACGACATCATGGTCAAGTCCCGGAATGGGCTTGGCCGTAACGGTTTGCATAGGTGCGAAACTCGTCACCGTCCCGTCGCTGTAGTCATATTCCTTGTGGCCATACGAGAGCATACAACTGCGGGTATTCTTCAAGAACATGGCATACACGCCATAGTGCCACGTGGTCTCATTGTCAATGAGTTCACGGTTAGACACGTCTTTAAGATTGCACACTGTCACCAGTGGGTGAAGGGTCTCAATGCCCAAGTCGTGATTATAGCGGTCGATGTTGTCAAGTTTGTATATCATTGCTTATATAACGGGCTAACAACATGTTTTATTTGATGATTTTCCTCGTTTCGCCATTGCCGTATTTGACTATATAAACACCTTTCGGCAATTGTGACAATTCACTATTTTGCACGAGATGGCCTTGCAAATCAAAAATGGCAACTTTGTTTGCCTTATCGCTTGCGGCATGAATAGTGGTTTCAACCGATGTCACCCTGTCGAACGTAACGGTTACATTTCCGCTGCCCAATGCATCGGCTAATCCCTCAACATTGTCGAGCGCGCCGATGCGGGAGTAACTGTATCCGCTGGAGAAAGTCTCATAGAAGAGCACCACGCACGAAGACCCGTAGAGTAGCAGGTCGCCTGCATGGATGGTGCCGGGGCGATAAGATGCAGTGGGCAATGAGGTGTCGAGATAGCAGTATTTCTCGTTGCCGTTCAGCTCGTTCATGTCTAATGTGAGTGGGAGCATATCGTAGAACGCGCGTCCTGTGGAGGTGTCACTTATTGTAGCGGGGAACGTCTTGCTGCCTACAATCACATTGATTTTCATCTCCTCGGCGTTGATTTGAGTAAACACAAATAACGTGGCGATAATCGCGATTACACGTTTCATTTCAGGTGAGTGTTAAAGAAATCTACGATTTTGTCGAATGGTATGAAATCTCCGTTACCGCCGTCGTATAAGTCGCAGTGGGTCGCATTGGGCACGATAAGAAGTTCTTTGTTCTCTGGAACGGGATTGGGTTTGCTAACGGTGTTATATCCTTCGGCTTTGCCGTCAACCATATAGCGATAGGCGGCTTCACCGAAATAACGCGAGTGGGCCTTCTCTCCATGTAGCACCATTACTGCCGAACGGATTTCGTTGATGTAATATAAAAAGCGGGTATTTGCATAGGCCTGAGTGCCGATGACCCGCCAACCGTCGTTGCTGTTGCCGCTTCGTTTATGATAGCCGCGCGGGGTTTTGTAATAAGCGTGATAATCCTTGACAAACTGGGGCACGTCGTCGGGTAACGGGTCGATGACACCTCCAGCCATGGCCATAGGGTCGGACAGCCGTTGGCGGCTCAAAGTTTCGCGGGCTGAGTGACGTGATTCCTCGTTGTCTGCGCTGTCGTAGTAACCGTTACCGCTGACACGGCTCATGTCGTACATTGTCGAGGCCACGGTGGCCTTAATTCTCGTGTCGGAGGCGGCGGCATTCAAGGCAATACCGCCCCATCCGCATATGCCGATAATGCCAATACGCTCGGCATCTACTTCGGGCAAGCCGCAAAGGAAGTCAACGGCTGCCATAAAGTCCTCGGTGTTAATGTCGGGCGATGCGGTGCGTCGCGGTTGTCCTCCACTTTCGCCGGTAAACGAGGGGTCGAAAGCGATGGTGAGAAAACCGCGCTCGGCCATAGTTTGCGCATAAAGTCCAGAACATTGTTCCTTTATGGCACCGAACGGACCGCTCACTGCTATGGCGGGAAGTTTGCCGTCGGCGTTGAGTGGCATATAAAGATCGGCCGCTAATATGATGCCGTAATTGTTGGTGAATGTCACCTTGCGGTGATTAACTTTGTCGCTCTTCGGGAATGTCTTGTCCCACTCCTGTGTCAATTGCAGGTTCTCTTTTTTGATGTCGTTTGCCATAATCTTTTGTGCTAAGGCGACATTGCAAAGTGTCGTCGCTATAATCAATGTTTGTAAGAATTTTGTTTTCATGTTGTCTTTGTTAAACTGTTTTTCCCATTTCAAAAGCCTCCTGCAGTTTGGCGTTGCCATTTATTTCGCGGGGTTCGTTCACTCCTCCGCAGAAAAGTGTGCCTGCCAATCGGCTTTTGGGATAGCAGTCAATCCATCCAGTCAGCCCGGCTTCGGCGCGTTTTGGCACATATTCTTCATCTTCGGCGGCTGTAGTGAGCAGATACACATCTCGGAATTTGTAATCCAGCGGATACATGGCGTTCATACGGTCGATGAGTGTTTTCATTTGTCCGCTCATTTCATAATAATAGATGGGAGTTGCCCACACCACGACATCGGCTTCCATGACCTTTGCCATGATGCCGTTTACGTCGTCATTTATTATGCATCGGCCCAGTTTTTGACAACCAAAGCAGCCCTTGCAAAACTGAATGTCCTTGCCGACGAGAGAAATTTTCTCCACTTCGTTACCTGCGCTCGTTGCTCCCTCTGCGAATTTGTCGGCGAGCATATCGCTGTTCGAGCCTCGACGAAGACTAGTCGAAATTACAATTACTTTTTTCATATTTTACTCTTATGCTTTTGTATTTGCTGCCACAAAATTACAAACAATCAACGATATGACATGTGACTATTTTACTGATTGTTGTGACATTTTTACGGAATATTTTCCGACACTACTTAAAAAACAGAAAAAGGCACCCGAAAAGGTGCCCTTTTGATGAAAGTGTTGTTTCGCGCAAAATTATTTTGCCGGCCTCGGAGAGGGTCAATAGCCGTCGATGTCACGTTTTCCCCAATGCTATAGAAAATTGAATATTGCCTTAAAAGCGTTTGTTGCCCCTGTTGACCATCTCCGATGCATTAGTAACCTTGATGCTTATACCGCACTTGCGTGTTTTTATTGTGGGAATTTGGTGCAGTCTGGAAAACTTAGTAATTTTGGGGAAGATAACGGTAGAATGAAAATGCCTAAAATTTGAAAATAGATTTAATTATGGAGGATGACAAACATATTCAGCCGATGGAAGAAAACGATGAGTTGATTGAGCCGAATCTTGAAGAGGTAGGTAGTGAAGGATCACCTTATGATTTCGACCCGAACGACGGATGGTCGTTCGAATGGGGAAAATTGGCTATCGGGGTGGCGATTTGCTACTATTTTTTCAACACTCATTGGACGATGTTCCTCTTTTTGGCGTTGGTGGTTATCATCCACGAACTTGGACATGTGGTTTTCGGCAAGTTGTTCGGCTGCTATGTCAAAGAGATGCAGGTCTTCTTGCTGTCGTTTGTGAGTTATAAGCCGAGGTTACGAATGGATGCAAGTTCATGGCGCGACATAACGTGGAGCCTTGGAACGTTGCCATTGGGCGGCTTCACCGTGTTTAAGACGAGGAATGTCGCCGACAACGACGATGAAGAGCAGGAAATGATGGTGCTGGATAAATCTGCCGCAGCAGAATCACCTTATATTGACGACAAACCTGCTTGGCAGCGGTTGCTTATTTCGGCGGGCGGCGTGTTGTTTAATTTAGTGACATTTTTAGTCCTATATCTTGCGATGCCATATCTGCCTCTCGCATGGATAAACGTTTGTTGGCCGATTATGTCGCTGTCGCTGATTTTGGTGGTTTTGAATATTCTGCCCGTATATCCGCTTGACGGCGGCTCAATCATATTTGCGTGCTATGAGATGATATCGGGCAGGAAACCGTCAAAGAAGTTCGTTCAATATTGCGGTATGATTGGGTTTATTCTTATCATATTGTTCTTTTGGGTTTTCCCGCAGTGGGTGAACGGCATCCTCGATAGCGTATTCGGCATGTTCTTTTAACTCAAAGAGGTCATTAGAGATTTTGTCGGTCTAATGACCGATTTGGGTTTAGCCAAAGAGGCCATTATTTCGGGGCTTGCCAGAACCATTCGTCGTCGTTGACGATGAGGTGATGGTTGCCGACGGTGAAGCCTGTCGGCATCAAATCCACGAAGTGCGGATGGCCGGGGACGGCTGGGTCTTCAACCCCGAACTCTTGATTCGTTGAAACGGAAACATAATAGAGGTTCTTCGTCATGTACTCGCGCAAGTAGTAATCGACAGTTTGTTTTGAGGTATTGTTCCAGTTGGCGTCGTCGTTGAGCACGAGAGGACGGTCGTCGCGCAGACGTTCGCGAACTTCCTGAATGCTGAGCATATTTCCCTTTTCGTCGGTTACCCATGCGTTGAAAGTGGGGTCAACCCATAGCCATTTTTTCAGTTGGCTCGACCACACGACGTTAATCACATGGCAGTCGTTGATATATTCTTTCGGGAAACAAG
>JAFZPB010000049.1 GCA_017552595.1 Muribaculaceae bacterium | reverse complement strand
AGCCCTGTTTTACGGAGTGAAAGCGGCTGAATGATGCCCAATTCGCGGATTGATGCGGCGAGTTCTTCGAGGGCTTCTTCGTCGAAGGTGGTTCGCGGCTGGTCGGGGTTGGGCGAAATGAGTGATATGTCGATGTTGTTGATTGCCGAACTGCCGAGGGCGGGAGCGTCGTCCATAGAGATGAGCGAGTCAAGACCGCGGCCGAGAGCGTTACGTTTTACTGCCATAGGTTAGTTTGATTGAGCGTTTGATGAATTACGAGCGGCGGCCGCATGCTTGGCGATGAGTTCTTTCGCAAGTTGTAGGTGCGACGTTGCACCACGGCTCGACGGGTCGTAGAGAATTGCGGGAAGTCCGTGGCTCGGCGCTTCGCTGAGGCGGATGTTGCGGGGAATGACCGTGTTGAACACCATGTCGCCGAAATGGCCTTTAAGTTCCTCATAGATTTGGTTGGCAAGGCGCAAAC
Organism: Muribaculaceae bacterium; assembly: GCA_017552595.1. Taxonomy (GTDB): domain Bacteria; phylum Bacteroidota; class Bacteroidia; order Bacteroidales; family Muribaculaceae; genus RUG14106. The sequence goes on along the minus strand of JAFZPB010000049.1, from coordinate 12,439 downwards.
GGGCGTCGTACATCGTGAGAAGAAAACCTTCGATGGCGAGATGCGGGTTGAGTTTCGACTTGATGATTCGGATGGTGTTGAGAAGTTTGCTGATGCCTTCGAGGGCGAAATATTCGGCCTGAACGGGAATAATGACCGAGTCGGCGGCCGTCAAGGCGTTGACGGTGATAAGTCCGAGCGACGGAGAGCAGTCAATGAAGATATAATCGTAGTTGTCAACAACTTGGCTCAGCAAACCAGCCAGCACGCGTTCGCGGTTCGGCTTGCTGATGAGTTCGATTTCGGCTCCAGCGAGGTCGATGCGCGACCCGACGAGGTCAAGACCGTTGACACAAGTGGCTTGTTGAGAACCGTTTAGCGGATAATCATCGACTAAACATTCATATATAGAGGAAGATATCGACTTCGGGTCAATGCCGTAGCCTGAAGTGGCGTTGGCTTGAGGGTCGGCGTCGATAATCAACACTTTTTTTGAGAGTGTCGCAAGCGAAGCGGCAAGATTGATTGTGGTCGTGGTTTTGCCTACTCCGCCTTTTTGATTGGCGATAGCAATAATTTTACCCATATAATAGTGCTTTCATTAGAGATTGCAAAATAACTAAAAAAAAACGGACTATCGGTAATTTTGCGTGGTAAATAAAGTTAAATAATGTAAGTGAAAGTTGAAAGGGCGGCTGAAAACGCTGTTTCAAAAAGCGTTGCGGCGGGCGGCGAAAACGTCTCTTCCGGCGGCGAACATTTCACGGTCGCAATGCCCCTTGTTGCCCAAAAAAATCGGAAATTTTACTCTCGAAAGTAAAAAATCAAGCAAAAATTTAACTTTCCAGAGTAAAAAAATAAGAAAAACCGTATGAGCATGTGCTTGAAGTCGGCCTTCACCTTGGCATAAAAATGAAAAAAATTTGATTTTTCATTTTGTCCTGCTCTCGGTTTGCAGTAACTTTGCGGCTGAAATCAGAAAATCAAATGTCGTATATTCTCATTAGCAACGATGACGGGATAGATGCTCCCGGATTAAAGGCGATGGTGGATTGCCTCCCGCACGACCGCCGTATTGTGGTCGTGGCTCCCGACGGACCTCGTTCCGCCCAATCATCGGCGATAACCGTTATCAACCGACTGCACATACGCCGCCATGACGACTATCATGGCGCAGAAATCTACTCCGTCGATGGCACTCCTGTGGATTGCGTAAAATTGGCTGTCAATATTTTCGGCCGCCCCGACTTCGTTTTCGGCGGTATCAACCACGGACCGAACGACGGCAATTCGGTGATATATTCCGGCACGATGGGCATCGTCATTGAAGGCTGTCTGTTAGGCATTCCGTCGGTGGGATTCTCGCATATCAGCCACTCGTGGGAAACCGACTTCCTCCCATATTACGCCACCGTCAAGCGCATTGCCGACGATGTGATTCTCAACGGTCTGCCCGACGGCGTTTGCCTCAACGTCAATATGCCCGAAGGGGGCGAGGTGAAAGGCGCGTTGACGCTTCGTGCCGCAAAAGGCTATTGGGTGGAAGAATTCGACGAGTACGACACCGGCGACGGCGGCAAGGAATACAAACTGACAGGGCGTTTCCTCAATCTCGAACCCGACAACGACGCAACCGACAAATATTGGCTCGCACGCGGATACGCGTCGATAGTGCCGGTGCGCACCGACGTGACCGCAGAGGATGCGATTCCACTTCTATCACAAAGATTCGACAGCAAGTAATATTTTACACTTCAGGCAGGTAGGCGTCGCCTTCGTAAACGATGGTGGCTCCGCCCGCAAACCAAACGTGTCCGTCGTCGTGCCATTCCACATCGACGTTGCCGCCATCCATCAGTATGGTGGCTTTGCGTGGGCTACGGCCTGTGACGTGTGCCGCCACGAGCGTGGCGCATGCGCCTGTTCCGCAGGCCATTGTGATGCCACTGCCGCGTTCCCATACTCGCATCCTAATGCCTTCACGCCTAATTTCGGCGAATTCGATATTGCAACGAAGCGGAAAGCGCTGATGACGTTCGAGTTTTGGCCCGAGTGAATTGATATCGACCGCGTCGATGTCATCGACGAAAATCACATAGTGATGGTTTCCGATATCGACGAATGTCCCTTCGGGGATGGGAGGACCTTCGGTGAGAAACGCCCGTGGATTTTCAAGCGCAGGGATGCCGATATCTACGCTGATTGACTCCACCAGCCCTTGACTGTCAACGCTTAATTCAAGCGTTTTGATGCCGGTGGCGGTAAGAAGCCGCAGATGGGTGCGGTCGGTCAACCCTTTCTCATAGACATATTTGCCGATGCAACGGCTTGCGTTGCCGCACATTGGCGCTTCCGAGCCGTCGGCATTGAAAAGTCGCATCGAGAAGTCGGCGACCTCGTGGTCGGGCCGGCCTATCAGCACGAGACCGTCGCTGCCGATTCCGTGGTGACGGCGGCTCCAAGCGATGGCTGTGGCTTCGGGGTCGGGAATATCAAATCTTGTGGTATCGACGTAGATATAATCGTTTCCCGCTCCGTGCATTTTAGTGAAATGGATAAGGGTAGGGCGGCTCATTCTGATGAGGAAAACATTGTCGCCGTGGCGACGGATTATTTGTTCATGCGGAGTTCGATTTCCTTGACGATGTTGGCGAAAATGTCATCTACCGAACCTTCGCCGTTGATGGAGCAGTAGAGGTCGCGCTCGAGATAGTATTCGCGGAGCGGGGCGGTTTGGTCGTGGTACACTTTCAGCCGGCGGTTGATAACCTCGAGATTGTCGTCGGTGCGGCCCGAGTCGATGCCTCGTTTAAGGAGCCGCTTTATCAACTCTTGGTCGTTGGCTTCGAGGCCGATAACGGCGTTCACACGGATTTCGTGGTCGTCGGCCATGCTGTCGAATTCCACGGCTTGGTTCACAGTGCGGGGGAATCCGTCGAGGATAAGGCCTTTCTGGATTTTATCCTCGTTTTTGTCGAGATGGTCGAGGAGAATACGAATCATCAACTCGTCGGGGATGAGCAAGCCCTGCGAAATATAGGAGTCGGCAATACGGCCAAGTTGGGTGTCATGGGCTATATGGTCGCGCAAAAGTTCACCCGACGACACGTGGAACAATCCGTATCGTTCGATGATTTTGTCGCTTTGGGTGCCTTTCCCGCTCCCGGGCGCTCCGAATATGACGATGTTGAACATGTTATATACTTGAAATGTGGCGGCTGTCATCGGCGCTATTCCCCCAAAGCGGGGCCGCCGAGGCTGACCTCCGATATTGGTTTGTTATTGCTGGTTGTCGCAGAGGACGTAGATGTCGGGGAGATTTCGGGCGAGTTCGTCGAGGTCGAGTCCGAAACCGATGATGAATTTCTTGGGAATCGAGAATCCTACATAGTCGGGCTTGAAGTCGATTTGAAGGGCTTCGGGCTTGAAAAGCAGCGATGCCACGCGGATGCTCTTGGGGTTCTTGGCCTTCAATCCGTCAACAAGATGCTTGATGGTGAAACCTGTATCGACAATGTCCTCGATGACAACCACATCGCGACCTTCCACATCTTCGGCAAGACCAAGCACTTCCTTCATAACGCCGGTGGATTGGGTGCCGCCGTAACTCTTCAGACGAATGAATGTGATTTCCGCGTCGGTCTTAATTTGTTGAAAAAGAGCCGCAGCGAAAGGCACGGCTCCATTTAGCACACAGATAAAAAGCGGCAGTTTGCCCTCGTAATCTGCAGTTATTTGACTTGCAAGCTCCGTGATTCGAGCCTGAATTTTTTCACTCTCGATGTACGGCTCAAAGGTGAGCCCTTTGTAAACAACACGCTTCATATCTGCAAAACTTTTGGCAAAATTATAATTTTTTTCGCGTTTTAACAACTTTCAGCCTATTTTTTCAAGAATTTTTTTTCACCGCCCTTTTTTCGCCATATTTTTCCCGCCGAAGGCATAAACGTTTTTTCGACCGATTTTGAATGTGTAAAGTGCTAATTCTGACAAAAAAACGGAAAAAATACACGTAAAAGTTAATTTTTTTTGCCCTAAAATTTTTTTATCAAATAAAAGTTTATACATTTGCAAGGAAATTGATATTAACTCAAATATTTTATTTATTTACCATTATGAAAGAACTTATTGAAAAAATCAATGCGATCTACGCAGATTTTGCAAAAGACGCTGCTAAACAAGTAGAAAATGGCAACAAGGCCGCTGGCACTCGTGCTCGCAAGGCTTCTGTAGAACTCGAAAAAGCCCTCAAAGTTTTCCGTAAAGAATCTGTTGCTGCCGCAAAATAAGCGTCAGATCCATCTGAAAACCAAAAAATGCCGTCAACCTTTCGTTGGCGACATTTTTTTTGCGCCCATGCCTCGACGCTTCCTCTGCCGGTCGGTCGGTTGACGCTTTTCCGCGTTTTGTCATTTTCCGCCACCTGCGTTTTGTTATTACGCCAATTATCTCTATCTTTGCATATCGAAATTTAAGTTTTATGTTACAAGAGAACTTGTTGATAGCCTATGCAAACAGTTTCCGCGACAACTGGGAACTGCCTGCCTTGACCGACTATCTTACTGGCCAAACCCTCACTTACGGCGACTTGAGCCGCAGAATAGCCAAATTTCATCAATTCTACCGCTCCATCGGCATCAAGCAGGGCGACAAAATAGCCCTCGTCGGAAAAAACAATATCAACTGGGTGACGGTGTTCATGTCCACAATTACCTACGGCGCTGTTATCGTGCCTGTCTTGCAGGAGTTCAACTCCCACGACGCCCGCCACATTATCAATCACTCCGACTCGGTGCTGCTCTTTATTTCCGACAATCTTTGGGAGTCGTACGAAATGGACGATATTCCGCGTGTTCGCGCAGCCATCTCCATCACCGACATGAGCCTCATCGCGGAGCGCGAGAATCCCGAACGCCCGTCGATTATCGAAAAAACTCTTCGTAACGTAAACCGCCGTTTCCGCAAGAATTATCCCGACGGGTTCACTAAGGACGATATAAAATATCCTTACATCCACCCCGACACCCTCGCAATCATCAACTACACATCGGGAACCACCGGCTTCTCGAAGGGCGTGATGCTTTCGCTCAACAATCTCTGCGGAAACATCACCTACGGCCGCCGCACGAATCTCCACTATCGCGGCTCGAAATGCCTCTCTTTCCTCCCGCTTGCCCATGCCTACGGCTGCGCTTTCGACTTGCTCGCGCCTCTTGCCTTCGGGTCGCACATCGTGCTGTTCGGCAGAATACCCTCTCCGAAACTTATCATCAAGGGCATGGCGGAAGTTCGTCCCAATCTCGTGATTTGTGTGCCTCTGGTGCTCGAGAAAATCTACAAGAAGCAAATTCTGCCGATGATTACGCGTCAGGCAATCCGCTGGACGCTTGCCATTCCGTTCCTCGACCAGGCCCTCTACCGAATGATTAGGAAAAAACTTGTCGATTCCTTCGGCGGCAATTTCGAGGAAGTCATCATCGGCGGCGCTCCGCTCAACCACGAAGTCGAGGACTTCCTCCACCGTATAAGATTCCCGTTCACTGTGGGCTATGGTATGACCGAATGTGGCCCGCTAATCAGCCACACGAAGTGGACCGAATTCGTCCCGGGCTCGTCGGGCCGTGTGCTCGAGGGCATTATGGAGGCTAAAATCGACAGCCCCGACCCCGAAAACATCCCGGGCGAAATCCTTGTCCGCGGCGAAAACCGTATGCTCGGCTACTATAAGAATCCCGAAGCCACCGCTGAAGCCATCGACAAAGACGGCTGGATGCGCACCGGCGATATGGGCACGATGACTCCCGACGGCACATTATTTATAAAGGGCCGGTCAAAGACGATGATTCTCACTGCAAGCGGCCAGAACATCTATCCCGAAGAAATCGAGTCGAAACTCAACAATATGCCTTTCGTGCAGGAAAGCCTCGTCGTCGAACGTGCCGGACGCCTCGTCGCTCTCGTTTATCCCGACTTCGAAATGATGGACGCCAACGATATGACCGCCGACCGCCTGCCCGAAGTCATGGAGCAAGTGCGTAAAGAACTAAATAAAATCGTCGCTCCTTACGAGCAGGTGGCTAAGATACAACTTATCGCCAACGAGTTCGAAAAAACCCCAAAACGCTCTATCAAACGCTATCTATACACCACTTGACAATGCATAAGTCATAATGCATAATCGGTAACCACTGACTTATAGATGAACGAGCGACAACAAAAAGCGGCGGCAGCCCAATTTGCCGAACGTTGGCAAGGCCGAGGCTACGAAAAGGGCGAAAGCCAGCCTTTTTGGATGGAACTTGTTGCGGAGGTGTTCGGTGTTGAACACCCCGCTGATTACATCAAATTTGAGGATACGGTTCACATCGACAACACCGCTTTCATCGATGGCTATATTCCTTCCACAAAAGTCCTCATTGAGCAGAAAGGAATTACAAAGGATTTGCGCACTCCGATTCGGCAGTCCGACGGGGCGATGCTAACTCCTTTCCAGCAGGCTAAACGCTATGCCGCCGAGTTGCCATATAGTATGCGCCCGCGGTGGATTGTCACTTGCAATTTCAAGGAGTTCCTTATTTACGACATGGAGCGCCCGAACGACGCCCCCGAATCGCTTCTTCTTGCCGACTTCGGTCACGAATACTATCGCTTGAGTTTCCTCGTAGATGCCGGAAACGAACATATCGCCCGCGAGATGGAAGTGTCGATTCAGGCCGGTGAATTGATTGGAAAAATCTACGACGAACTTCTGGAGCAATTTGGCGATTCCGACGAAGTGACGCTTCGCCAACTCAACATCCTTTGCGTGAGGCTCGTTTTTCTTCTCTATGCCGAAGATGCGGGAGTGTATCGCCATAACCAGTTCTACGACTACCTCATCGGCGTGGATGCCGCACACACCCGCTCCGCGCTCCTCGAACTCTTCGAAACTCTAAGCACCCCCGCCGAAAAGCGTTCACGATTCCTTCGCGCCGACCTCGCCGCATTTCCCTACACAAACGGCGGACTTTTCGACGAACGTATCGACATCCCGCAGTTCACCGACCACCTTCGCGAACTCCTTCTGCAAAATGCTTCTGCCGACTTTGATTGGAGTCTTATCTCTCCGACGATTTTCGGCGCAGTGTTCGAATCTACCCTCAACCCCGAAACCCGCCGTAGCAGCGGTATGCACTACACTTCGGTGGAGAACATCCACAAAGTTATCGACCCGCTTTTCCTCGACGACCTTCGCCGCCAGTTCAACGAGATTCTTGAAGAACCCGTGGAGAAGAAGCGTGTGCGCCGACTCGAACAGTTCCAAGACCATCTCGCCTCGCTCACTTTCTTAGACCCCGCTTGCGGAAGCGGCAACTTCCTCACTGAGACCTATCTCTCGCTTCGCCGCCTTGAAAATGCCGTAGTCAACGAAATCACCCACGGACAGGGCGTGCTCGGCTTCGACGAGGCGAATCCAATAAAGGTCAGCATCGACCAATTTTATGGCATAGAAATCAACGACTTCGCCGTTTCCGTCGGTACGGCGGCTCTTTGGATTTCTGAAGCGCAGATGCTTGCCGAAACCGAAAAGATTATTCACCGCGACATTGAATTTCTGCCGCTCCATTCCTATTCCAATATCCACGAAGGCAACGCCTTGCGCACCGACTGGCGCGAAATCATCGCCCCCGAACGCCTTAACTATATCATAGGCAATCCCCCGTTTGTGGGTTATACTTTGCAGTCAAAAGAACAAAAAGATGACATTTTGTCAATAATGGTTGACGACAAAGGCAAACCGCTTTCTCAGGCAGGAAAAGTCGATTATGTTGCAGGGTGGTACTACAAGGCCGCTGAAATGATGCAGGGCACTCGCATTCGTGCCGCACTTGTTTCAACCAACTCTATTTGTCAAGGCGAACAAGTGGCAGGAATATGGGAAAGGCTTTACTCTAAATATGGCATACATATCGACTTCGCTTACCGCACTTTCCGATGGGATAGCGAGGCATCGCTTAAAGCCCACGTTCATTGCGTTATCGTTGGTTTCTCCGTCGCACCTCAACCCGAAGGTTATCAACACTTTATTTTCGACAACGGCTCTATTGTCAAGGCCGAAAACATTAACGCCTATCTAATGGATGCTCCCGATGTTTTCGTCGGCAGTAATAAACAATCAATTTGTGATGTGCCAAAAATGTGTAAGGGGAGTCAACCAACTGATGGCGGCAATTTTTACCTTAGTCCACAAGAAAGGGCGGAAATTTTGGAGAAAGAACCAGATATTTCAAAGTTTATCAAAAAGATATATGGGGCAGAGGAATACATAAACAATAAAGAACGTTATTGTTTGTGGCTCGTGAATGCATCGCCAAATGATATAAGAACATCGTCTTTTATTCGTCAAAGGGTGGAAAATGTTCGCAATTGTCGGCTTGCCAGCCCCAAAAAGGCGACAAGGGATTACGCCGATTTTCCGCATTTATTTCAAGAAATACGCCAACCTAATAGCAATTATATTATAGTGCCGAGAGTGTCATCAGAACGACGTAAATATGTTCCTATGTCATTTGTGTCACCTGAAATAGTTGCATCAGATGCTGTCCTCATCATTCCTTCCGCCACATTATATCATTTTGGGGTGTTGGAGAGCAATGTCCACATGGCTTGGATGCGTGCCGTTTGTGGCAGACTTGAGATGAGATATCGTTACTCTAAAGATATTGTCTATAACAATTTCCCGTGGCCCGAAGTCGATAACGCTCAGCGTGAGGAAATTGCCGCCACCGCTCAAGCCATTCTCGACGCTCGTGCCCTCTATCCCGATTCCAGCCTCGCCGACCTCTACGATGAGGTGACGATGCCGGTCGAACTTCGCCGTGCACATCAGGCTAACGACCGCGCCGTTATGCGTGCCTACGGTTTCCCCGTCAGCCGCGACTTCACCGAAGCCGACTGCGTAGCCCGCCTTTTCCAACTCTACAAAGACATAATAAATAAAAGTTGAAAGAGGATAGTTGAAAGAAATTTTTCATTCATCACTCCTCATTTCTCTTTCCTAATTCTTAAAGATTGCATAATCGTGCCACTTATACTACATCCTCTGATTTTTGGCACGATTTGCCCAAAATCCCGCCCTCACGCTTCGTGGCCCATGATTTGCCGTGCCAAATCGTGCCAAAAGCCGTGCCACAACCGTCAACTTTTCTCAGACATTATAAAGTTTATAGGGGATAGTTTATGGTTTAAAGAAATTCCTCACTTATAATTCTTTATCTGTTGTTTCTGTTCGCTAAAAACTAGTGCTATAAACTATCTAAACTTTACGTTTGGATTGAATTTTTTTATCAAGGCGCCATATTTTTTCATTTCCGCGTTGTTCATCAAACGAGCTTCACCGGAAAGTCGCTTATAAATAACTTTCCCATTTTCATCCTTGCCAAGATATTTATATCGTTGCACATGAACTATTCCCTTGGGAAATGTCCGACCATCACTGGTGTTAATGTGTTTATGACTCCAATCAAAGTCAATAATCATCTTTCGACTCTCATATGCCTTTGCTTGGCATGCAAGACCATCTTTCCCTTTGCGGAAGTATACATCCGATGTGTTGGAAAATGAAGGCAAACCAGTATGCGTCCCATCCTTATCGGTCTTGAGTTTTATCATTTTTCCAGTTAGACCATTCATGTGTACGGTTTTGCCGATTTGCTCATACAAATATTCAGAAAAACCTCCTGTCTCAATATATTGATTTTGTCCGCCCATAATTAAATCCAGTCATAATTATTATCATATAAAACACAAGCATAATCTATTGACCTCAGCCATTCCAATAAAGTCATATCCTTATCGCTAAGGTTGTGCTCTTTAAGGTTTATAGCCAAAACGTCAGACAAAGATTGAGTGTGACATTCTTCACACTCCCTATCATTACCAGAGTAACTCAAAATGTATTCATCGAAATCCAACCTAATGAGAAATAAAGCATCCTCATTGTCGTTTTCGTGAAAAACAAGATCATTAGCGCTAGTGTAGATGTGCTCCTGCTTATAACGCATTCTCTCGAAGAAAATCTTCTCATTCTCCGATGCATAGTTGTTCACCATCTTATCGAACAACTCCCTATCTTTAGGGTTTAACTTATTGATTATTCTTTCCATTTCTAAAATATTTATTGATATAACCGTCTATATATTGTATAGGTGTTTGGATACCAGGAACCTCTATTCGCTTCCCATAAACCAAAAGCATTGTCGGTCGTTTTTGTTCCTCAAGTTCTCGTATGCTCCATTGCCATAAAGTTACAGACGACCGAAGAGACATATGAACAGTTTCGTTTCCAACCGCTAAGATGCTTCCCTTGGGCAAACCTTCATAGCACCACTTGAACGAATTCACATCGCCGTAAGTAGCTGTCGGGACCACGTTCAGCCCGCACAACTGCCAATATGCAGTGATGAATCTATTTCTGTATATTCCTTGCTCGCTAGTGAATTTATACTGAGGGTTGACGAAAAATGAATAATCTGGACCAAATAACAGATCAAACTTGCTCAATGACAAGGTTATTGTGTATAATCTATCCCATAACGATTTCGCAAATTGATAATCCGTTACAAATGAATGTAAGCCCTGTCCAAAACCAACAAGTTTTGAACGTTCAGTATAAGGATAAATTTGATTGAGTAACGGCAAATCTCCATTGTAAGGAGCAACTTGAGCAAACCCATGTTCATCTGTAAAGTTCATTCCTTTACTTAGATGGAGATTCTCGTATCTGAGTTTTCTTTTGTAATGTTCAGACATTCCATCCATGATGTAAGTGTTGTTCTTAATATTATCTCGCCTAATCTGACGAATATCTGGAAATTCGTCTTCAAAAAGTAGTAATTGTTCCATATAAAAAATAGTCAAATTTTTCAATGAGAGACCAAAGACAAAGCAATGAGGCCTCAAAAGAATTACAAACGGCATTTTTCGTTCAATTTGCTTGCATAAGTGCCAAAATTTGACTACTTTTGTAAACAATTTGGAACTCCTGTGGGTTGGGGCTTAAACTCCTCAACAATGCTAAAACTCAGGAATTTATTGGATTCTCGTGCGGCCGTCCAAAGTAGCACGAGAATTTTTTTGCCCTTTTATAGTTTATCTCATACGCCAAATTTTAGTTGTTCAACATTTTCGTTTTCTTCTCTTAAAACCATCTTGTACACTTCTCCGCCACATTCAGCGTCGAGTTGAGAACATCTTATAAGGTCAAAAACGAAAGTTTTCGATTTGTCCTTATAATCATAACCCAGTTCATTGAATATTGCAGCCGTGTTAATGCTGTAATATCCACTGGATACAGCAACCCTAAATGCATCATCGTTGACTTCATTTAAGACGACCATGAACAAATCTTTCTCGTTGTCGTCTAAGAAGAACTGTACATATTGGCGCTCTCCAAAATGGAGTATATCGCTTGTGGCCCTTGGAAAACCAAGTTTACCAGTCGCTTGGATTGTAGCCTTGAGCTTAACTCCGTACCGTTTGACACTTAAGAGTCTCATGTTTGTTAATATTTTTATTAATGATACCGCAAAGGTACAATTTCTTTTTTGAATTGGCAAACAAATTTTCCGTTTTTGTTAATATTTTTATTGAATTTCGTTTACAAACTCAGGCTGGTGTGATTTTCGCCCCATTCATCTGTCTTGTGTTAAATATATATTTAACACAAGACAGATGCCTCTCAAATGTGAGCTAATTTCGTCTTTTAATGTAGTAAAAAAATAGATCCACCAGTTCCTGTAAAAAAATCAAAGACAATGAATTTTATGTCAAAATTACGTCGAAGACGTAATATTTCTTTAACCTCAGATTGGAGCGATAGCGACTATCTGAGGACATAAAGCGAATATGTGGGAGCATACGTCGATAGACGTTCTACAAATTACTCCTCTATCTGGGCTGCCCTTTAATGTTGTCTGAGTTGTCTCGCGTTGTCCTTAGTTGTCTGCCATTTTTGTCCCGGATTTGGGACACTTTGGGACAGTGGGACACTTTGATTTTCGGCGTGATAATGTCTTGAAAAACAATTATTTCTCCCGTTTGACAGGTGTCCCACTTGAAAATGGGACAGTCAACCGCCGTCAGGCATTAGCCTACAATTATATGGAAAACTTCGTAGTCAATATAATAATTTGAATAATTTCCGCTCACTTGCATAAACCTGTGTTACATAATAAACAAAAACAATAAAAAACACTTGGAAGTGCTGTCGGCTCTACGAGCCTATTCCGCGCCATTCGCCCAAGTTCTGTTTATGCGAGCGTAACAGCCCTTGACCGATGTCGCGGAACAGCCTTTGGCTGGCAACTCTTCCAAGCAAAAACATAAAAAAAGTCGGGACGTTAGAAGATAAGCATATTCCCTGTTTGTGTCTTACAACATTACCCACATCGGTTTTTTATGTTTTTGCTTTTACTGATTT
>JAFZPB010000048.1 GCA_017552595.1 Muribaculaceae bacterium | reverse complement strand
GCCTACCGAAGAGGAACTTCGCCGCGAAATTGAACAACAAAAAGAATTATATTTATTGCAACATAAAACATTAAACGAACAGTAAGAAACAGAAAGTAAATTTTGAATTAACATATTATTAATCAGCGTTTGCTGTTGTTCGGAACATTCTGAAACGTGAGAAATTTTAGAAAATGATTCTTCGATGAATAAGTGGCAGACGCCTACGCTATGCGTGGGCGTTTGGCTTATCTGAAGAATCGGGTATTTCTCACGACCCCAGAATGTGGATAATGTCAAAGTCCACGTTTTTTATGGCCGTGAGTTAACCCGAAAAATCCGAAGCAGATAAGCAAGCGCATAACACGCAATGCGAAATGGCAGAAGCAATCGACATTCTCGAGAATGATATTCTTGAGTTGTCGCCACAAATACTTAAAACTCTGCTCAAAGACCATTCCGTAAGCCACTATTTCAAAAGCGAGCGGAACATTATTTGGGCAACACACGACTACGAGACGTTAGGCTCGGGCTACGGCTACCACGAGCCTATTATACACACGCTCATTACTGGCGAGCACGGCAATCTGATTCAGCCGCGCGCTAAAAAGAGCCGCGAGATTCAGCAGCAGCGAATTACTGACAAGGCCGAAGTGTTCACGCCCGCGTGGATTTGCAACAAACAAAACAACCTTGTTGACAGCGCGTGGTTCGGGCGCGAGGGAGTTTTCAACACCGAAATCGATACGCCCGACGGCCAGCACGATTGGCAACCGACAATCGAAAAAATCGAATTTCCTGAAGGCAAAACGTGGACCGACTACACTCGCGCACCGCGTATGGAGGTGGCTTGCGGCGAGGCGCCATACCTTGTGAGCCGCTACGACGCCACTGTATGCGACTCACTGATTCCCATTGAAAAACGTATTGGTCTGTTCGACCGTAAGTTACGCGTTGTGGGTGAGAACACCGACACAGCCGAAGAGTGGCTTGTTGAGGCCTTCAACGCTCTGCACTCAACCTACGGGTTCGAGTGGCAGGGCGACAATCTGCTGCTTGCCCGTGAGGCAATGCTCTACACCTTCGCCGAGCATTACGAGGCCAAATTCCATCAACAGTTGGACACCAAAACACTCGAAAACGCAGCCTACATAATCTCGTGGAATCTGTGGCAGATGGACGGAATTAAATGCGTGGTGCCCGATTCGTGCGCCCACGCCAACTATGGGCGACAAATGTCGCTGTTTGGCGATGAGCCTGCAACAGAATGTTTGGCTTGTAAGCGTGGCGAAACAACAGGCCACATTGGAATCAGGTGTGAAGTGGTGGAATGGCGCACAGTTACGAAGAAAGAACCTTCGAGAACTGGCTCAAAACGAGCAATATACACCTATCCGAATCTGAAATCAGAAAAAGTGAATAACCTATAAAACCTACAACTATGGCTTACACATCAGCACTAAAACCGAAACTGATTTATGTGTTTCGCATTAACGATGAGGCACATAAGGGACTTCTGAAAATTGGGGAAGCCACAATGGACGACGAAAACGCTACCGACCTTTCGCCCAACAGCGAAGCGCTTAACTCGGCGGCACGCAAACGCATCGATGGTTACACACGCACGGCTGGAATAGAATATGAACTTCTCTACACCGAAACGGCTATTGTGTTTCGCCGCTCGGCTATAGAGGCAATTAGCGACAAAGACGTGCATCAAGTTCTGGAGCGGTCGGGCATTGAGCATAAGGAATGGAAAGGTGGTGTTGAATGGTATCCAGTTGATTTAGAGACGGCTAAAAAGGCAATTGCCGCAGCCAAGTTAGGCCAGACATCGCTCGACGCTAACGATATCAGCACCGACAAATCGCCAATCATACTGCGTGATGAGCAAAAGGCGGCTATTGCAATGGCTATGCGAAACATCAAAAATGGCAACAACGAGATTCTTTGGAATGCCAAGATGCGTTTCGGCAAAACATTGACAGCCTTGCAGTTGATAAAGGATAAACAATTCAAGCGCTCTATAATTTTGACGCATCGCCCTGTGGTTGACAAAGGCTGGTTTGAGGATTTTGCAAAGATTTTCAACGAATCCGACAATCAATATGTCTATATCTCTAAAAACCAAGGCGAAAAACCCGAAAAAGCAAGCAAGTTCGCCCAATCAGGCAAGCCGTTTGTCTATTTCGCATCGATGCAGGATTTGCGTGGTTCACAAGAAGTTGGCGGTAAGTTCGACAAGAACGATGACATTTTCGGCATCGATTGGGAATTTGTCATCATCGATGAGGCACACGAGGGCACGCAAACCGAACTTGGCAAAAACGTGATTGCCGCGCTACGCAAAGACAAAACCATTGTGCTGCATCTGTCGGGCACGCCGTTCAACATTATCAGTGGGTTTAAAGAGG
>JAFZPB010000047.1 GCA_017552595.1 Muribaculaceae bacterium | reverse complement strand
CCTCGGTCCTGGTGGTCTTTCCCGCGAACGCGCCGGTTTTGAAGTGCGCGACGTCCACTACACCCACTATGGCCGCCTCTGTCCTATCGAGACCCCTGAAGGCCCGAACATCGGTCTGATTTCATCGCTTTGCGTTTACGCGAAGATTAACGACCTCGGATTTATCGAAACTCCCTATCGTCCGGTGGAAAACGCCAAAGTCAACCTCAACAATGACGACATCGTTTACCTTACCGCCGAAATCGAGGAGGGTCAGGTTATCGCTCAAGGCAATGCGCCTCTTAACGACGACGGCACTTTCGTGCGCGACCGTGTTAAGGCCCGCCTTGAAGCCGATTTCCCGATTGTTAAACCCGAAGAAGTTAAACTCATGGACGTATCGCCCACGCAGATTGCTTCGATTGCCGCTTCGTTGATTCCTTTCTTGGAACACGACGACGCCAACCGTGCTCTCATGGGCTCGAACATGATGCGTCAGGCTGTGCCTCTGCTCCGTCCCGAGGCTCCTATCGTCGGTACGGGCATCGAAGGCCAACTTATCCGCGACTCCCGCACTCAAATCACCGCCGAAGGCGACGGTGTTGTGGAATTCGTCGATGCTTCGAAGATCGTAATCCGTTACGACCGCACTGAGGAGGAAGAATATGTAAGTTTCGAACCCGCTGTTAAAACTTATATGCTTCCCAAATTCCGCAAGACGAACCAAAGCACCACAATCGACCTCCGTCCGATTTGCGACAAGGGACAGCGCGTGAAAGCAGGCGACATCCTTACCGAAGGATATTCCACCGAACGTGGCGAACTCGCCCTCGGCCGCAACCTCAAGGTGGCGTTTATGCCCTGGAAAGGTTACAACTATGAGGACGCTATTGTGCTCAACGAGCGCATTGTCCGCGAGGACATCCTCACTTCCGTCCACGTCGACGAATATTCTCTTGAAGTCCGCGAGACCAAACGCGGTCTGGAAGAACTTACAAACGACATCCCCAATGTCAGCGAAGATGCTACTAAGGACCTCGACGAACGCGGTATTATCCGTATCGGCGCTCACGTTGTCCCTGGCGACATCATGATCGGTAAAATCACCCCCAAGGGCGAATCCGACCCGACTCCTGAGGAAAAACTTCTCCGTGCCATCTTCGGCGACCGTGCCGGCGATGTCAAGGACGCTTCCCTCAAGGCTTCCCCGTCGTTGAAGGGCGTCGTTATCGGCACAGAACTCTTCCAACGCGCCGTCAAAACGACTTCTCGTAAGGGCCAAAAGTCCGAAACAATGAAAGTTGATGAGGAATACCAAGCACGTCTCGCCGCGCTTAAGGAAGTTCTCGTTGAAAAACTCCTTAAACTCACTCAAGGCAAGATGTCGCAAGGTGTCAAAGACTTCCTCGGCGAAGACATCATTCCCAAAAATGCTCGTTTCACCGCCGACAAACTCTCCAACATCAACTTCGACACCATCAATCTCAGCCGTTGGACCAACGACGAGCACCGCAACGAACTTATCCGCACTTGCGTTGTCAACTACATCCGCAAGGCGAAAGAACTCAATGCTCAATTGCTCCGTAAGAAATACGACATCTCGATTGGTGATGAACTGCCTTCGGGCATCATGAAGATGGCGAAAGTCTATGTTGCCAAAAAACGCAAAATCGGCGTCGGTGACAAGATGGCAGGTCGTCACGGTAACAAGGGTATCGTATCGCGCGTAGTCCGCCAAGAGGATATGCCGTTCCTTGCCGACGGTACACCCGTCGACATCGTGCTTAACCCGCTCGGTGTGCCTTCGCGTATGAACCTCGGCCAGATTTTCGAGACCGTTCTCGGTTGGGCCGGCTCCATTCTCGGCGAAAAATTCGCCACCCCCATCTTCGACGGCGCAAGCCTCGACGACCTCAACGAATGGACCGACAAGGCAGGTTTGCCCCGCTACGGCAAAACCTACCTCTACGACGGCGGCACTGGCGAGCGTTTCGACCAACCCGCTACTGTAGGCGTTATCTACATGCTTAAACTCGGCCACATGGTCGAAGATAAGATGCACGCCCGTAGCATTGGCCCGTACTCGCTCATTACCCAGCAGCCTCTCGGCGGTAAAGCCCAGTTCGGTGGACAGCGCTTCGGCGAAATGGAAGTGTGGGCGCTCGAAGCATTCGGCGCTTCCCACATCCTCCAGGAAATTCTTACTATTAAGAGTGACGATGTCACTGGTCGCAGCAAAGCCTACGAAGCAATCGTCAAAGGCGATCCCATGCCGCCGGCAGGCATCCCCGAATCTCTCAACGTCCTTCTCCACGAACTTCGCGGTTTGGGACTGAGCGTCAACTTAGAATAATAACACTCAACGTTTTTCTTAATAATATGGCTTTTAGAAAAGACAACAAAGCAAAAACCGGATTCTCGAAAATTTCTATCGGACTCGCTTCGCCCGAGGAAATCCTCGAAAAATCCAGCGGTGAAGTGCTCAAACCCGAAACGATCAACTACCGCACCTACAAGCCCGAACGCGACGGTTTGTTCTGCGAGCGCATTTTCGGTCCTGTAAAGGACTACGAATGCCATTGCGGAAAATACAAACGCATCCGTTACAAAGGCATCGTGTGTGATCGTTGCGGCGTTGAAGTAATCGAAAAGAAAGTACGTCGTGAACGTATGGGACACATCAAACTTGTCGTTCCTGTCGCCCACAACTGGTATTTCCGCTCGCTTCCCAACAAAATAGGTTATCTTCTCGGTTTGCCGACCAAAAAACTTGAGTGGATTATCTACTACGAACGCTACATCATCATCCAAGAAGGTGCTGCTGCCGATATTATCTACGGTGAATCAGGCAAAGAACAGGCTGTTCAGAAAGGCGACCTCATCTCCGAGGACGACTACTACAACATTCTTGCCAAACTCCCGTCGAACAACCAGCAGTTAGACGATTCCAACCCCGACAAGTTCATCGCCAAAATGGGCGCTGAAGCAATCTATGATTTGCTCGCTAACCTTGACCTTGACTCGCTTGCCAACCAACTCCGCGATATCGCCGGAAAAGACGGTTCGCAGCAGAAAAAGACCGAGGCCCTTAAGCGACTTCAGGTTGTCGAATCGTTCCGCGCGTCGCGTCAACGCAACCGCCCAGAATGGATGATTCTTAAGGTCATTCCGGTGATTCCCCCCGAGTTGCGCCCCTTGGTGCCCCTCGATGGCGGCCGTTTCGCCACATCCGACCTTAACGACCTCTATCGTCGCGTGATTATTCGCAACAACCGACTCAAACGACTCATCGAAATTAAGGCTCCCGAAGTGATTCTCCGTAACGAGAAGCGTATGCTTCAAGAGGCCGTCGATTCTTTGCTCGACAATTCGCGCAAATCGACCGCTATCAAGAGCGACGCCAATCGTCCGTTGAAATCCCTTTCCGACAGCCTTAAAGGTAAACAAGGTCGTTTCCGTCAAAACCTGCTCGGTAAACGTGTCGACTATTCCGCCCGTTCGGTTATCGTCGTCGGTCCCGAGTTAAAAATGCACGAATGTGGTCTTCCCAAGGACATGTGTGCCGAACTTTATAAGCCTTTTGTTATCCGCAAACTCATCGAGCGCGGTATCGTAAAGACTGTCAAATCGGCCAAGAAGATTATCGACCGCCGCGAACCGGTGGTTTGGGACATCCTCGAACATGTCATGAAAGGACACCCCGTTCTGCTCAACCGTGCCCCGACGCTTCACCGTCTGGGTATTCAGGCTTTCCAGCCTAAGATGATTGAAGGTAAGGCCATCCAACTTCACCCGCTCGCTTGTACGGCTTTCAACGCCGACTTCGACGGCGACCAGATGGCTGTCCACCTTCCTCTCGGCAACGAGGCTATTCTCGAAGCCCAAATTCTTATGCTGGGCTCCCACAACATCCTCAACCCCGCGAACGGCGCGCCTATTACCGTGCCCTCGCAGGATATGGTGCTCGGTTTGTACTACATCACCAAAATGCGCCCAGGCGATAAAGGTGAAGGCTACAAATTCTACGGCCCCGAAGAAGCCGAAATCGCCTACAACGAAGGCCGCGTGACTCTTCACGCTCCGATTTCGGTTTATGTTGACGATGTTGACGAAAACGGCGACCACTACCGCCGCCTTGAGGAAAAGACTTCAGTCGGACGCATTCTGTTCAACCAGTATGTGCCCGAAGAAATCGGTTATGTCAATCGCTTGATTTCCAAGAAATCTTTGCGCGACATTATCGGTAAAGTCATTAAGACTTGCGGTGTTACCCGCTCGGCTCAATTCCTCGACGACATCAAGAACCTCGGCTACAAGATGGCTTTCAAGGGCGGACTTTCGTTCAACCTTGGCGACGTCATCATCCCCGCCGAGAAGGAAAAACTTGTGGCTGAAGGTAACGCTCAGGTGCAGGAAGTCCTCGCCAACTACGAAATGGGCTTCATCACCAACAACGAACGTTACAACCAGATTATCGATATCTGGACTCACGTCAACAGTAACCTTGCCGAAATCCTGATTAAGCAGTTGACTGCCGACAATCAGGGCTTCAACTCGGTGTTCATGATGCTCGACTCAGGCGCCCGTGGTTCGAAGGACCAAATCCGCCAGTTGTCAGGTATGCGTGGCCTTATGGCAAAACCGCAAAAATCCGGTGCTGAAGGCGGCCAGATTATTGAGAACCCGATTCTTTCCAATTTCAAGGAAGGTCTGTCGGTGCTCGAATACTTTATCTCCACCCACGGTGCCCGTAAAGGTTTGGCCGATACGGCTCTTAAGACTGCCGACGCAGGTTATCTGACCCGTCGTCTTGTTGACGTGGCCCACGACGTGATTATCACCGAAGAGGACTGCGGCACGCTCCGTGGCATCGTTTGCCGCGAAGTGAAGAACAACGACGAGGTAGTTGCCTCGCTTGGCGAACGTATCGTAGGTCGTGTGTCGGTCAACGACATTATCGACCCGAAGACTGGTGAACTTATCGTTCCTGCCGGAGAGGAAATTTCCGACGACGCTGCCGACCGTATCTCCGCTTCGCCCATCGAATCTGTCGAAATTCGCTCGGTGCTCACCTGCGAATCGAAGAAGGGCGTTTGCGCGAAATGCTATGGCCGCAACCTGTCGAACAACCGCCTCGTTCAAAAGGGCGAAGCCGTGGGCGTTATCGCTGCCCAATCTATCGGCGAACCTGGTACACAGCTGACACTCCGTACGTTCCACGTCGGTGGTATCGCTTCCAACGTAGCCGCCATTTCACAAGTCAAGTCGGGACACGACGGTATTCTCGAAATCGATGAACTCCGTACTGTTGAAACCGACGAAGTAGATGCTAAAGGCCGCAATGTTGAAGTCGTCATCGGACGTCTGGCCGAAATGCGCATCATCGACGCTTCTACGAAGATGACGCTCACAAGCGCCAGCATTCCTTACGGCTCGAAACTTTACTTCAGCAATGGCGACAAAGTTGTGAAAGGCGATGTGATTTGCGAATGGGACCCGTTCAACGCCGTCATCGTTTCCGAAGTCGGCGGACGTGTCCGCTTCGATAATCTTGTCGAAAATGTCACCTATCGCGTCGAGAATGACGAGCAGACTGGCTTGAGCGAAAAGATTATCACCGAATCACGCGACCGCACGAAAGTGCCCGAGGCTTCGATTATCGATGCCGATGGCAACGTTCTTAAGACTTATTCGCTTCCCGTCGCTGCCCACCTTATGGTGGAAGAGAACGACGAATTGAAGCCCGGTCAAGTGTTTGTCAAGATTCCGCGCTCTTCTGGCTCGGCTGGCGACATTACCGGTGGTCTTCCCCGTGTCACCGAACTCTTCGAAGCCCGCAACCCGTCGAACCCCGCTATTGTCGCTGAAATCGACGGCGAAATCTCCTTCGGTAAGATGAAACGCGGTAACCGCGAAGTAGTCGTTACCCCGAAGGTGGGTGAACCCAAGAAATATCTCGTGCCCACTTCGAAACAAATCCTTGTTCAAGAACGCGACTATGTACGCGCAGGCACTCCTCTTTCTGATGGCGCTATCACCCCCGCCGACATTCTCAACGTCATGGGTCCGACAGCAGTTCAGGAATACATCGTCAACGAAGTACAAGATGTCTATCGCCTGCAAGGCGTGAAAATCAACGACAAACACTTCGAAGTCATCGTTCGCCAAATGATGCGCAAAGTGCGTATTATCGAACCTGGCGATTCCGGTTTCCTCGAGGAACAAGTCGTCGACAAACGTGCCTTCATGGACGCTAACGACAAAATCTGGGGCAAGAAAGTTGTCACTGACGCCGGCGATTCCGAAACCCTTGAAAAGGGCCAACTCATCACCGCACGTCGTCTCCGTGACGAAAACTCATTGCTCAAGCGTCGCGACCTCCGTCAAGTTGTCGCACGCGACACCGTCCCCGCCACATCCGAGCAGATTCTCCAGGGAATCACTCGCGCCGCTCTCCAAACATCGAGTTTCATCTCGGCGGCTTCCTTCCAGGAAACAACCAAGGTGCTCAACGAAGCCGCTATCAACGGCAAGGTTGACACTCTCGAAGGTATGAAGGAGAACGTCATCTGCGGTCATCTTATTCCCGCCGGCACTGGCTTGCGTGAATACGACAAACTCACCGTCAGAGGCAAGGACGACTTGGAGCAGGTAATCGACACTGATCTTGTGGCAGAGTTCACCAAACGCTGATATATTTTCCTTATTGGCACAATCTTCAAAACGGGCTTGTGGTGGTCTCGCACTGCACGCCCGTTTTTTTTAATGTTTAATTTAAAAAGTTCTAAATTATGATTAAAAAATTCCTTTTTATCACCCTCTCACTCGTGGTAATTTGTTTTTTCTTCATGGCTGAGTTTAGTTATTGTTTGTATAATCTATGATAGATACGATACATTCAATTTTTATTGCTATAATCATTATATTATTCCTTGTTCTTCAAATAAAAAATATTATCGATGCGATAAAGTCCTCTAATCGCGTTTGGCTATGGAATTCTTTGATTATAGCAATTCTGGGAATCGCTTTTTTCCTTTTTTATATATTCAAATAGTTTTGCGATTCAACAATGCCACACTAAAGGTGTCAAAGAACGTTATCTGCGGTCATCTTATTCCCGCCGGCACTGGTCTGCGCGAATACGACAACCTCACTGTCAGAGGCAAGGACGACAACATCGACCAGGTTTTGGAGGCTGACATCATCTCAGAATTCTCCGGACGTTAACACTCCTGACGCTAAAACCGAAATGCCCTCGAAATTTCTTCGGGGGCATTTTTTTGTCCCCAAAATGTCGATTATGTGCGATTTTTCGCTATATTTGCGGTTAGAAAGAGAAAAGTCCTTAACAACAAAAGTTTTCATGATGAAAAAAATAGTTTATTTCCTGCTCGTCTCTATGGCATCGGTCGCATTTTGCTCCTGCGGTGACGATGAACCGAAAATTGACGAGAACGCCTTCACGGTTGACGGAATTAAGCATGATATTGCCAAGGTTGGGCTTTATTATGATGATAACGCCGACGGTTACAATATCCTTTTTGTGGATAATGCCGCCATTGACATGTCGAATAGATTAAAGTGGGAAGATTTAGATGGTAAATGTTCCGATGTCTTGGTTGGTGTCTCTGGCTCTAATTTGGGAAATAAGATTACAAAGCCGACTAATTTCTACGACCCTCAAAACAAGTGGAATATGGAGTTGGGCGCTCGTAACATTGACGAACTGCATATTTGGTATGGTGAGGATTTGATGGAATTAAAGAAAATAGATTTTTACGTCAATTATGAAGGGGAGACACTTATCGCCAAGATTTCTGCCAAGTGCGTCAAGGACGGAGTCACTCACTCAATGTCGCTGACCTACAAGGGTACGCCCTTCGTGTCGGATAAAATGATTTACTAAATATCAAATAAAGATTATCAACGACCCCGCCGGAGCGTTCCTGCGGGGCCGTTTTTTTATTTTTGCTAAGGCTAATTTTTATGCAATAAAAAATAACTTCTCAGCCCTTTGTCGTTTGGATAATAATTTGTAACTTTGTAGTCAGTATGCACGAATGTGCTTTGTGAGAAAGGAAAATCAACTAAAACAAAAGGATATACAAAGAATTATGAAGAAACTGTTTTTAACTCTGGCATCTGTCCTCGCCGTCGTAGGTTTGTCGTCATGCTCTTCTGAAGAGCCCGCAGCAGCCCAGCAGTTCGAGGACGTTCAAGTTAACAAAGAGGTGAAAGTCCTCTCCTACGAATCGTTTACCAATGCCGATGATGTCACCCTCTCCGCCGACGCCGTAACTGTCAGCGTATCCAACGACTATCTCGCATCGAAAGGCATGGAAATCAACGAAGGCGACGTGCTCGACGTTTGGCAGTCGATTAACACGATGCCCGTTATCCGCAAAGTGCAGTCAATCAAGAAAGAAGGTAACCGCACAATCGTCACCACCGAAGCCGGCGGTATCGCCGATGTCATCAACGATGGCGAGTTTATCCTCAGTTGCAAGCCTTATGTCAACGAATCAGCAACCGGTGAAGCCCGCTACATGAGCGACGCTCACACCTATCACCCCGTCGTTATCATCCGTCACGACGTTGAAGGCTCAATCGTTGGCGAGGCCGAAACCGCCGAGCAAATCGCTTCCCGCGGTGAATACACCTACAACGGACGTCTCTACGAAGAAACCTATACTGTCGACAAGACTTTTGCCGACCCGAACAACATCGTTTCCGTTGGTATCAAGGACGGCTATGTTAAGCCTTATGTCGATGTTGACTTCTACCTCAAGATAGAAACTCTCTCAATCCAAAAATTCCAGGCTTTGTTTACCGGTGGCATTGAAGCCAGCCTCCCCGTGGTGGCTCGCGCCGACGCTTCCTACAACTGGGAAATCCACAAAGACCTCTTCACTTCCCCGACATTCACATTCGTGTTCAACATCGCAAGCGTGCCTGTTGAAGTCAGCGTGACCGGCAAACTGCTTCTCGAAGCCGAAGCCGCCGCAAAGGCTCAATTTGGCGCTACAATGCCCTTCAAATACAAAGGACAGTTCACTTGCGGCCCGAAATACGACCGTGACAACAAGGACAACGGCTACAAAGGCTGGGAATTCTACCACTCTTTCACCCACAAGAAAGAAGGCGGCATCGAAGCCTTGACAATCTCCGGTGAAGCAGCAATCACAGCATCCGCAGGCATCTACGCACAAGTTGATGCAATGGTTTACGGCTGTGCAGGCCCGTCGTTGAAAGTCGGTCCGAAATTCTCCACCACCAACACCATCACAGGACTCGGTGTCCCCAACCGCTTCAACCTCAACTCAAAGGGTGAATTCCAAGTTGGCGGTACGATTGGCGCACACCTCACACTCCCCGTTATCGGTTCGCTCCTCCCCAACGGAGGCAAGATTGCCGACTGGGACGAAGACTTCGTGCTCTTCCACGCCAACCTTTGGGAAATCAACCGTTCGGTTGTTCTCAACCAAGTGGTAATCAACTACTAATCCCTTGCGGATAGTAAACGACGAAGCGGAGGCTCCTTCGGGGCTTCCGCTTTTGTTTTCCGCCGACGGATACTCGTCAATTTGCATCGACGTCGCAGGGAATCCCAAAATGCTTAACAATTAGGCTCATTTATGGCAAAAATGTCGCAAAAAGTTGTCATTTTCACGGATAATTATTAACTTTGCAGCCTGCATTGACGTGAACGATTGCGCAATGCGGATAGTTTATATCAAATAATGATTCATCAAAATAAACTATGAAGTTATTACAAAAGAAACTTGCAGCCTACACCGCCCCCCAAGAAGCGAAGGCGTTAGGCATTTATCCCTACTTTAGAGCCATCTCCAGTGAACAGGACACCGAAGTTATCATCAACGGAAGAAAAGTGTTGATGTTCGGTTCGAACTGCTATACTGGCCTCGTCAATCATCCCAAAATCAAAGAAGCCGCTATCGAAGCCATCAAGAAGTATGGCACTGGCTGTGCAGGTTCGCCATTCCTCAACGGCACGCTTGACATCCATAAGCAACTCGAAGCCCGCCTCGCTGCTTTCGTTGGCAAAGAGGACGCGATGATTTATTCCACAGGCTTCGGAGTGAACCTTGGCGTGGTTTCCACCCTTACTGGCAAAGACGACTATATCATTCTCGACGAACAGGACCACGCTTCGATTATTGAAGGCCGACGTCTTTCGTTCTCGAATTATCTCAAATATAAACACAACGATATGGAGTCGCTCGAAAAGCAACTCCAGAAATGCGACCCTGAAAAGGTTAAACTTATCGTCACCGACGGCGTGTTCTCGATGGAAGGCGACGTGGCAAACCTGCCCGAAATCGTACGCCTCGCCAAGCAGTACGATGCAGCAGTGATGGTAGATGAGGCCCACTCAATCGGTGTTTTTGGCCGTCAAGGCCGTGGCACTTGCGACCATTTCGGCGTGACCAAAGATGTTGACCTCATCATGGGCACATTCTCCAAATCGTTCGCCTCGCTCGGCGGCTTTATTGCCACTGACAAGGAAGTGACCAACTTCCTCCGCCACCATTCTCGCTCCTACATCTTCACGGCGTCTATCACCCCCGCTTCGACGGCTGCCGTCAACGCCGCCCTCGATGTGATGGAAGCAGAACCAGAACGTATGGACCACCTTTGGGAAATCACTCATTATGCCCTCGAAGGCTTCCGTAATATGGGTTGCGAAATCGGCAACACTTCAACGCCGATTATCCCTCTCTTTATCCGCGACAACAACCTTACGTTCCTCATCACGAGCGAACTCTTCAACGAAGGCATATTCGTCAATCCCGTTGTTTCGCCCGCCGTTGCTCCGCACGACACTCTTATCCGTTTCAGCCTGATGGCTACTCACACGAAAGAGCAAGTGACCGAAGCCCTCGAAAAAATCCAAAAGATTTTCCGCAAGCACAATCTTATCCCTTAATGGGATTTGTACCATAATTGTAATATTTTAAGTTAGTGAATCGAAGTCGTCGGAGAAATCCGGCGGCTTCTTTTTTATTTCGCTCATGGCTTGAATAAATCACGTTTTTTTTTTAACTTTGCCAATGAAAAGAAATTATAAACATAAAGGACGAATTAGATGATAACAAGGTGTTTCGTATTCTCAGTTTTGACAACATCGTTCTTATTTTATGGATGTTCTAATAATTCAGGGCAGAAGACAATAGATAGTAATAATCAGGAGTTGTTCGGCCAAATTGACAGTGCTGTTAATCACATAGACGAATGTGATTCGCGCCACGATATTGACAGTATGCTAATTGATGAATATACAATTAAGGAGAAATCTTTGTTAGAAGGCATTAAAGCCTATCTTCCCAAAATGAAAAAAGTGAGGGATGCTGAGGGCGCTTTCCCTGGTGTGGCAGCGAATTTATATTCTTTTGGGTATGATAAGGAATCAAATGTTTTCCATCTCAATATTGATGCATCTTATTTGTATAATCTCGTTGAAAAATATCCACCGGTAGGAATAATTGAAATAGATGGAGAATCGGTGCTTATCCGAGAATTTCTCAATGATAGTTTTGAATCATCATTTTTTGAAAAAACGGGAAAGCAAATATGGCTTAAGAACATCAGCAAAACTGACCAGGAATTAGAGGATGACCGTTTCCCTATTTGGAATTATTGTTACGATTTTAAGTCCAAAACAGGAATTTACTACTATTCAGGCAATGATTGTGTTTTGACCCCATAAATATAGACTTGATCACTACTCCATGATAGGCTGCGGCGCATAAGACAGTATAATCCCATCAATATTAGTTGTGTTAGAAATGAAAAAATTGTTACTTATATATTAATTGATATTTATTACTTTCCAAGTAAAAGCATAAGTGCCTTATTATGATGGAGATAATGTTTTTTTTCCTGGGTTTGGAAAGTGTGTTTATGTGAGTGTAAATGGGAAGTTCGTTAGCCTTAGGTCGGTTACCATTACTGTTGATTGTGTCTTAACCCCTTGGGTAAATAACTAATTAAAATTTTTGAACAAAGTTAAACGGATTTTTTCTAAATGATTAAAACGACGAGTAAGCCAAAATGAAGTCGAAGTATTTTATAACCCCTAAAAAGCAAAAAAAATGAAACGGACATTCTTTATAATTCTTTTGGCAATTAGTTTTACGGACTTATTCTGTCAGAGTGGTGTTACTAACCGAAAGAGCCCGATATTTGACTGCATGATGACTAATTGGACGATGGACTCTCTCATTAATGACAGTTTTATTCGGTCTCGTAATAACCTAATAGCCATGCATATTAGTGTTTACAAACAATTGGCTTTCCCGGGGAATCCTCCTGACTATACATCTTCATATCCTGTTTGTGAAGATAATTTACCTCCAAATTTCTTTTTTAGCGACTCTCTTTTG
>JAFZPB010000046.1 GCA_017552595.1 Muribaculaceae bacterium | reverse complement strand
GATATTCGGGGAAAAACACGTTATCCACGCCCATGCGCCCGACAACCTCGCGGTTGCTCTTGTCGAGATAGTCCTCCCTATCGACGCGGGCGACCGTCAACTTCGCTCCGATGGATTTTGCCAGTCCGCATGCCACCAAATTGCGTTCCGCCACATCCGTGACAGCGATAAACAGGTCGCACGACTCAGCCTTTGCCTGTCGCAACACCTCAATGTCGATGGCATCGCCCGCCACCGTCATAAGATTGTGCTCCGAGTCAAGCATCGAAAGTTTTGTGACGTCACGGTCGACAATATAGATGTCCATCTGCTCTTCCGAGAGATATTTCGCCAAATGCGAACCGAGAGTTCCTGCACCGATAATTGTGATAATCATTTTGTCGGATTATAATTATTCGGCCGTAAAGGTAAATAATTTCCATTACAACCACAAAACTTATCGTAAAAAACAATACCGCCCTCGCCCCTATCAACTTTAAAATCTCTCTAAGGAGTCAGAGGAGTTGAGGAGTTTTTTCAATGCATAATGCATAGTGCATAATGCTAAATTAGAAATGAGGAATGAGTTCATTGTACGAGACAGTGTCTCGCAGAACACTGAAGGGAGAGGCATACGAGACTGTGTCTCGCAGTACGCAAACCACATTTCATTTTTCTCAAATTTTGCCTTTAATATCTATTAGTGAAGTACAATAGGCACGATGTCCCAACTGGATACAGGTTTCCCCTTAATCTTTGCCGGAATTAAAGTGGGAAGTATGCTTATAATCCTAAGGGCCTCTTTATCAAACTCGGCATTAACTCCCCTAACAATGGACACATTTGACAATTTGCCATCCATACCGACTATATATCTTACAATGATGAAATTCTGAAAATTATCACTTTTTTTATAATCTTTAGGATAATTGAAATTTTTTTGGACGATTTCGCTAAAATCATCGCCGTTTTCAGGCAAAGACGGGCCAATCTCAACTTCAAATGGCAGGTACACCTTTTCTCCGTTAGGTCCTTTAGTGTCAGGGGGAAATACGTGGGAATTTAATATTGCTGTAATCTCCTGAAACATTGCTTGATTTTGGTTTTGACTCGGCTCTATAGAATGTTCAAAAGCGGACATACCCACATGGGCTCCGGAAGGAATTGCTACATCTTTCAAATTGTCACAAGAGTTAAAAGCATAATCCCCAATTTCAGTGACACTTTCCGGCAAATTAATCGACTTCAAATTCACACAGTTCATAAAAGCGCAATCCCCAATAGTGGTTAATGATTCGGGGAGTGTTACGGATGTTAATCCTGAACAGTGGTGAAAAGCGTATTGACCAATTTTCGTAACTGAATTTGGAATAGTAATTGACTCCAACCTAAAGCAGTCACCAAAAATGCCACTTGGGATTTCAGTAATAGAATCAGGAAGTGTAATTGACGTTAAATTAGAGCACATACTAAAAGCATTCTCGCCGATTGAAGTTACCGAGTTAGGAATTGTTATGGATTTCAGCCCTCTGCATTGAGAAAACGCGGCAAGTCCAATAGTTTTTACAGAAGACGGAATGACTATTGAGTTCACCTGTGTGTTTTTGAAAAAAGCCGCTTCACCAATTGCTGTCACCTTGTATGTGTCGGATTTGTATGTTATTGTTGATGGAATAACTATATCTCCAACATACTCGTTTTGATTATCATCGGGATATTTTCCCTCGTAAGTGATTGTAACAGATTTTCCGTCGGCATTTTTTTTACAAAAGAATCCGTCGGCTTTAAAGTCGTTAGCGCAGGAAGCAGTTGCCAATGTTATAGAAAAGAATAAAACTAATGAAAAACGCATAGTAGTGTGATTTAGAGATAAATAAATTATTGATTTTAATATATCGTGATTATGCATTACCGAAGCGGCGGGCGATGTAGAGGCGGACGATATCGACCATGTCGGCGAATGAGAGGCGCGAGGAGTCGAAACAGAGGTCGTAACTCGATGCCATGCCCCACGCCTTGTCGGTGTAGAAATTATAGTATGACGCACGCAGTTTGTTGAACTTCCGGCAGGCGGCTCTCGCCTCGTTCTCTGATGAAAATTCGCCGCGCTCCATAATCCTCGCCACACATGCGTCCTCGGGTGCGCTGACGAAAATATTGACGCAACGAGGAAAATTCCGCAGAGCGTAATCGGCTGTGCGACCAACGATTACCGCCGATTCAGTTTCGGCGATAGCGCGAATGACATCAGCCTGCATCTCATAGATGGCCTCCGATTTTCCGATGCCGGAAGCCCCATATCCGGTCATCGACCCGTAGCCGAAACTCGTGGGGAAAAGTCCCGAAAAAAACGACGGCGCTTTTTCGTCGTGCGACGCGAAAAGGTCGGCGCTGACACCCATGCGACGAGCCGCTTCCGAAAGGAGTTCGCGGTCGTAATATGTGAACGAAAAAGCCTCGGCGAGGCGACGCCCCAATTCGCGTCCGCCGCTGCCGAACTGGCGGCCTATGGTGATGACTATGTTATCGTTTGCCATGATGATAGATTTGTTTTGTGCAAATGTAGGCAATTGCGGCGTAATTTCAAAATTTCAGTTAAAAAGAAAACGCCACAACGGCAATTTTTGTTAATTATTGCCCAAAAAAACGATTATTTTTGCGAGAAACAAAAATATTTTCTAATTTTGAAAAATCAAACGACAGGACAAAAATGAACCGTATGCGCATCGTCATATTCGCCATCATCGCAGCAGCCGCCATGCAACTGGCAGCGGCCCGTCCGTCGTGGGAAGAGGTGAAAGTGCCTCAACCCCCTCAGACAGAGCGCCCTGATGCCGACGAGCCGGTGATTTCGTCGCACAACGGCTACATTTATGTCTTCACCTCGAAGCCCGTCGAAATCAAGATTTTCTCCATCCTTGGACAACTTATCAAGCAGGAGAAAATTTCGGCTGGCACCTACCGCTATCGCATTGACTCTAAAGGCATTTACATCGTCAAGGCGGGCACGGTGACGAGGCGAGTCACGATTTAACGACACCATAACCAGAAAAACAATCTCCCCCATGAAACAACTTGAGCGTCTTTTAGCAGAGAAACTCCTCCAAATTAGCGCTGTAAAGTTACAGCCCGCCATTCCCTTTACATGGAGGTCGGGGTGGCGTTCGCCCATCTACAACGACCACCGTCGTGCGCTATCCTATCCCAAAGTACGCAATTTCATCAAAGCCGAGTTGGCCCGCATTGTTTTGGAACGATTTCCCGACGTTGACGCAATAGCCAGCGTCTCGACGGGAGCCATCGCCATCGGAGCCCTCGCCGCCGACTGCATCGGCGCATCGTTCGTATATGTCCGCTCCACACCGAAGGACCACGGCCTTGAAAACAGCATCGAGGGCAATTTGGTTCCCAAACAAAAAGTCGTAATAGTCGAAGATGTCGTCACTACGGGCGCAAATGCCATCAAGGCCATCGAAACTGTGAAAGCCGCCGGATGCGAAGTGCTTGGCGCAGTGACGATTTTCTCATTCGAATTCCACAAAGCGCTTGCGGCATTCAGCGACCTCGACATTCCTCTCGTGGCAATGACGAACTATCACGACCTCGTCGATGTGGCTTCGGAGAACAATTATGTCAGAAAAGACGATGTCAAAGTACTCCGTCAATGGCACAACGACCCCGCAAACTGGATTCCTGCACCTTTAAGGTAGTTTCTTAAACGATTAGTTTTCACCCGAAATGAGCAAATACGAAGGCCGCAAGGCTATCGCAAATATATCGCAAGAGTCCGCGTTCGATAAGATTTCCGACGTTAAGGCCATACAGTCGCGCCTCGACTCGCTGCCCGAAGATAAGCGGGCCCAACTTCAAGGCATCTCATTTGAAGAGAACGCCGTCAAGATTTCGTCGCCGATGGGCGAACTGAAATTCGTGGCGAAAGAATGCGTTCGCCCCGAGCGCGTCGCTTTC
Source organism: Muribaculaceae bacterium (assembly GCA_017552595.1). Taxonomy (GTDB): domain Bacteria; phylum Bacteroidota; class Bacteroidia; order Bacteroidales; family Muribaculaceae; genus RUG14106. The sequence goes on along the minus strand of JAFZPB010000046.1, from coordinate 7,199 downwards.
GAAGCGGAAGGAGCCCCGATTCCCATCACCGTGGCTATCAACCTTAACGCCGAATCAGCGACGACAACAGGACTGTCGGTGGTTATCGAAGCCGACCTGCCATTCTTCTTGAAGGCGATGGTGGGAGGCAAACTTCAGGATGCCGTCGATAAAATGAGCATCGGATTTGCCGAAGCGATTTCCGAACATCCGCAACAATGATGAAATCACGCTTTTTCATGCAACTACTCCTTGCCGTCGTTTTCATGGCGGCAGTGTCGTCGTGTGAGCAGGTCAACAACCATCGAATTCCAGCCGTGCCCGTAAATATCGAGTTGAGCAACCAAGGGCTATGGGACACATACGGCGTCCACGCTTTCGGCGATTACAAATATTTCATCCGCGACTTGAATCAGCCCGCCAATTATTCCTACACCGCCAACACCTACACCGGCTTCGGCGGCGTACTGCTGATTTCGGGATTCGACGGAGGCGACTACAATGTGCCGTTGGCCTACGACCTCGCCTGCCCCGTCGAGGCGAAAAAAGAAATCCGAGTCATCATCGACAAATCTAACTATCAGGCGGTTTGCCCCAAATGCGGTTCGCGTTTCGACGTCGAAGAAGGCCAAGGCCGACCTGTCAGCGGCAAAGCGCTCGAGATGAACTATGGAATGCAGGTTTATCACGTTTTCCCGGCATCTATGGGCGGCTACGTGATTAGCCGATAAGACTATCTCAACTGTGTAATTCCTATTGAAAGCACCGACAAGCGCGTTGTCGGCGATGCTTCGTGAATTGCCTTGCAGCAGGCGAGAATCGTTGCGCCCGTCGTGATAACATCGTCAACGACAAGCAGATGCCGATTTTCAATCGCCGTCACATCGCCATCGAAAGAATAAACCTCATGGGTGTTGAGCCAGCGCTCGAACGAACCTTTTGCGGTCTGCGTGGAGTGGCGGCGTGCCTTCAGGATGTCGGCAATGGGAATTCCCGTGATTTCCGACACGCCACGCGCCACTTCCTCACCCTGGTTGTAACCTCTGCGGAAGCGTTTCCACCTGTTCAGCGGGACAGGGACAAGCATATCGATGCCGTCGAAAAAACCGTCGCCGACGATTTCGCGGGCATAGTTTTTGCCAAGCCATTCGGCATATCGCGGCAACTGGTTGTATTTCGCCTTTTGAATCAGTCGGGCATAAGGATTTTCACGAAAGTAGTAGAAAAACGAGGCGGCGCGGTCGATGGGAATGGTCGAAGCCAATCGCTGATGGACGATGCCGAAATCGTCGGTGTGGGAGCGTGTGCGCGGTATTTCCGAATAACATTTGAGGCACATCACGTCCTCGCCATCGACGAGCGAATTGCCGCACACTTCGCAGACCGCTGGAAAAACCACGTCGACGAGACTTCCGACAGGCTTCAGGAATCCTCGCATAGAGTCGGGTCGTTAACCGTTGAGAGAATCAGCGAAGTTTCAAAACCGCGCGAGGCGGCAAATCGGGCGAGGCGCAAACGGTCGTCGCGCGACAGCGGCTGCGCCATTCTGACGGCCCGTGAACGGAGAATCTGACGGAGCGTCGATTCGTAAGCCTCATCGTCGATAGTGGCGATGGCATCGGAAATTATGTCGGCGTCGATGCGTTTCAGGCGCAACGCCTGAGTGATTTTTCTGCGTCCCCATTTCGAGAAATTGAAGCGGTCGTTGACGAAGGCTCGGGCAAAGCGGGCGTCGTCGAAAAAGCGTCGGTCGGCAAGTGAGTCGAGAATTTTTTCCGCCGAAGAGCCAGTTATGCCCCAAGTGAAGAGTTTGCGTCGCAGGTCTGCACCGCACTGCTCGGAGCGGGCGCAGAGCGTTTCAAGTCGGACAAGCGCGGCATCGGAGGAAATCGGTTTTTTCATCGTTTTCGGGCAATAAGGAAGCGTTCGTGACGGGCCATGTCGCACTCGATACGTATGTCGACAAAACCGCAATCTTCAACGGCTCGACGCAATTGCGACGCCGTGCGCGGGTTGATTTCGAAGTAAAGTCCGCCTCCGCGACGCAACGATGCCGCAGCGTAGAGTAGCGTGGGCAAATAGAAGCGGAGCGGGTCGGCATCAGGAACGAACAAAGCCACCGCCGGCTCGTAGTCAATCACCGTCGGCGACATAGATTCGCGCTCACTGTCAAGCACATAAGGCGGGTTGCTGACAATGATGTCGTATTCTTTTCCGTCACCGTCGGGCGTCAGGGCGAGGATATCGCCTCGACGGAAGTTCACCTTCGCCTTCAAAGCGGCCGCATTCGCTTTTGCCACTTCAAGGGCGGTGGGCGAAACGTCAATGGCATCAATTTCGGCGAATTTAAGCGCACGAGCCAACGAAACGGCGATGCACCCCGAGCCGGTAGCGACATCGAGCACACGCAAATCCGACTTATCCGACCATTCATCGACGATGATGTCAACGAGTTCCTCGGTTTCGGGGCGGGGTATCAGCACCTCGGGCGTCACCTTAAAGCCGTGTCCGTGGAAACGCGCCTCGCCGATGACATATTGCAACGGTTCGCCTGCGAGGATACGGCCGACGATAGCGTCGGCTTTCGAAGAGGTGTAGTCGGTCAAGTTTCGATCGGGATTAAGGACGATATCGACGGGCGAATAATCAAGCAAATGTCCGAAAATCACCCTTACCATCGCCACGGCCTCGTCGGCTGGAAATTTCGTTTCCAACCTGCGGCGAATCTCTATTGTCTTTTCATGCAAAGTCATACTTTTTCTATTTTGCCGTCGGCCACATACCAAATATAGCCTTCGACTTTATCGTAGCCGAGTTGTCGATAAAGTTCGACATACTCTTTCATCTTCGCTTTGTATTTATCGTAGGCTTTGCCGAACTTGTAGTCGATGATTTCGATGTGTCCGTCGGGATACTCCACCACACGGTCGGCACGGAGGGTAGTGTTACCTTTTTTATCGGGCTCGATTGCTATCGGGCGTTCGTTGATTAGTCGGGTGTAGCCTTCGAACCATCGGGCGGCGTCAGGATTTGCCAAAGCCTTCTTTATCTTCTCAACATAACTATTGACGACTTCGGAGGAAAGGCCCAGGCGCATAGTTTTTCGACGCACAAGTGTCTCGACATTGGCTTCTTTGTGGCGGATTGAACGCATCACATCGTGAAGGATAGTGCCTTCTTGAATTTCTAAAGAGTTATACGGGAGGCCTTCGTCGGAAGAAAGCATTTTGAATTCTTCGTTAAGGGGTGACACCGAATAAGCATCAACAACATACTTGGACATTTCGTCCTTGAGGATTGAATGGATGCCGAAGTGGTCGTCATCATTCGGCTTTTCGACCTTTTTGGAATCTTTGTCGCCGTAGAAACAAACCGACGCGCCTTCAAGCAACTCGGGATTATCCTCGCTGGATATTGTTTCCATCTGAACTTCTGGCGATGATATAATGTCATTTATTGTGATGCCAAAAAAGCGTTTATTGCTTTCCTTAAAAGTGACAATCAGCCGGCTGATAGCACGAGTAAAGGCAACGTAGGCTTTGTTCATTGAATCGAGACGTGCCGCAACACCATTCTTTTCGTACTGCGCTTTGAAACCGGTATTTGTCAAAGCCGACTTGTTTTCTATCGGCAGCATCGGAGGAATAATATCTTTGGAAATGGACAAATCATTAACAAGATAATCTTCAATAGGCTCTTTTTTAAACCATGATACTCCTTTATTCTTTTCCAACTCCCAATCGGCAAACGGAATGATAACACAAGGGAACTCAAGACCTTTCGATTTATGGATTGTCATAACCTGCATCATTCCCGAGCCAGACGGCAATTCAATGCCCTTCTCTATTCCCTTGTCGTCCCACCATGCGAGGAAAGTGTGGACGCTATTTATGCCCCTGGCGCTCATTTCAACAACTACATCGGAGAAGGCTTGCAGATAGATATTCTCTTCTTTGAGAAGGGCTTCGGGAACGTATTGACGGATAATTTGCTCAACGATAGTAACCAGCGAGGTGGAATTATCTTTTTCGAAAACACCAACGAATTCCTCTGTCTGAAGTGAATAGTCGGAATTTTTGTCGAGCGTTTCAGCAAGAATTCTCGACATATCAAGAGCATCTAGACTCCGTTCCTTCATAACTGCATAATAATAGCGGCAAGCAAGTTCGGCGGTCGAAAATTTGTCTTTTCCCTTTGCGTTTTCTATTGCAGTCGGGTCGAGCAAACGAAGCGCGGAAACAATAAACCGCACGGAATCGGCGCGTGAAATCAAAAGCGATTCTTCCGACACCACTTTGAAATTGTCAAAATCTTTGTCTTGAGGGTTGTCGTTCTTATACTTCAACAAATAATCGATTATCTCTTGCCCTTCTTTATTCGCATTTACAAGTACTGTAATATCGCCCCAACCAAAGCCATTGTGAAGAGCCTTTTTGATGTCGGATACTAAAACATCAAGGGCTGCTTTTTTGAAATTCTTTTGAGGCAGATTATTAAACAAAACCAACCCTCGCAAATCGTTGTTTTTCGGCGCAATACCCTGCCGCACGTATTCATAAATATTTGGCTGGAGACTTTCCCTTTTCGCATATTGTTCAAAGAATTTGTTGTTAAATTCAACGACATCTCGAGCCGAGCGCCAATTGGTATTGTCATCAGGATTACTTCCGTCAATAACTGTAGCAGATGGAATCTCGTTTTTTACGCCTTCGTATAGGAGGCTGTAATCCGCATTGCGGAAACGATAAATGCTTTGTTTTTCATCGCCGATAATGAGGTTGTGCCCACCTTCCGAATCGGCATTATCAACCAGCGGCTTCAGGTTGTTCCACTGCATTCGCGAAGTATCCTGAAATTCGTCAAGGAGATAATTGGAGATTTCCGTGCCTATTCGCTCGTAAATAAACGGGGCGTCGCTGTTGCCTATAATTCGGGATAGAATATCGTTAGTGTCGGAAATCAAAATCAAATTGTTGTCTTCGCGATATTGTTTGATAAACGACAGCACTTCCTTAAGGAATTCCAAATCCGCAAGATTACCACAAATAGCATCAAGTGTACAATAGTCATTGTAAGATTGTCTGATTTCTAATGCCTTAGATTTAATATCTTCCTTTGTTTTATCATCAATGTTGATTTTATTGTTGTAGTAATTGGCTTCGCCCTTTGCTATTTTTGGAAAAGTAGCATTACTGAAAGGACCGAGGTCTTTATTGGCCAATTTTTGAAAAGCGTTAAATGCATTTTTATTAACAACACCCTGTACAAAAGGATATTTATTAATCACATATTGTGCTTCTTTGGCAATATCATCGAGCGGTTTCTTGTATTCTTTGCGGATTTTTTCGGCAAATTCGGGGAGTTTTTTGTCGTCTTTAAGATATTCTTGAAGATCTGTGTTGAGTTTGAAATCTTCGTTGAGAAGTTTCTTTACCGACGAAACTATTTCAGAGACATCACTGCTGTTGCGGTTGAAAATGTTGAATTTCTTGCCTTCAGCAAACCTGTTCGCCATAAAACTGTTGATGAGGCGCAACAAAGTCGATTGCCTGTTTTCAATGCTATCGCGCTTTGCTTGGTCAAGCATCAATTGCACTGCAATGTTGATTGCTTGGTCGTCACCGACTTCCACATTGTAATCGCCATTTAAGTCAACTTCGCGGGCGAAATTGCGGAGAACGAGTTGGAAAAACGAATCGATTGTGCTGACGTTGAAATAATGATAACTGAAGAGAATCGAACTCAACGCCTTTGATGCGGCTTGTTGCAGTTCGGCAGGAGAGCAGTTTAGTTCATTACATAGATAGTTGCGATGGTCGCTTTTGACGAACGAGCCGTCGTTTACATATGCGAGGCGAGCGATTTCAGAGATAATTCGCGCCTTCATTTCGGCGGTTGCCTTGTTGGTAAAAGTAATGGCGAGGATGCGGCGGTGCGCCTCCGTAGGGTCGGGATTGAGTGTCAAATTGCCCGACTTGTCGGTTGTTGAAAGCACGTTAAGGACATATTTACGTGCGAGTTGGAATGTTTTGCCTGAGCCGGCAGAGGCTTTGCGTATTTCAAGCATAGTTAATAATGGGTTTAATGGCGGCGATTGGTGCCGCGGGGTTATATAATTCTATTTTTGATATTCTGAGAGTTTAGGAATGCCGCCAAATCGTTGCGACGGTCGCCTTGAATGAGGATTTCGCCGCCGCGAGCGCTGCCTCCGCAGCCGAGTCGGCTTTTCATCTTACTGGCAAGTACAGCCACTTGCTCGTCGTCAATGTCGAATCCCGAAATAATAGTGGCTACTTTGCCGTGTCGGCCTTTTTTGTCGAGGATAATATCCACACGCCCCTTTTGGGCGGCAAGCTTCTCTTCGGGGACTTCTTCGGCCTCCGGCTTAGCGGTGTCGGCATCGTCAGGCATCAACGACCGCAATGCGTCAAGCCAATCGGTTTCGGGCTTGGCCATAGCGATTAAATCGAATCAGCCGAGATAGTGTCAACTGGAAGTGCGTCGAGAGAGGCCGCATCGAATTGGTCATCTTTGCCGAAAGTGACGCCTTGATTGTTTGCAAGGAGCATGATGTTGAGGAAAATGCTGGCGTCGGCGGGCTGAAGTGACGAAAGATACGACATAATCGAGTCACCTGAAAGTTTTTCGGCGGATTTATAGCATTTCACGGCTGTGGCTGTAAGGTCAGCGCTATTTGTTCCTTCCGAGACTTTCTGCATCGTCAGGGCGATACGACAGAAATCGCGGGCAGAAAGCAGACTGTCTTTTTCGTTCGCTTTGACAAGGCTTTCGCAAATTTCGCGAGCCTGGTCGAATTTGGATTGTTCGACTGCCGATTCCGCTGTTTCGATTGCTTGGCGGTTATCTTCGACTGTGTTTTTGCAGCAAACCGCCATAATGGCGATTAGCAATACTGTTGCAATTTTTGTAAATGTGCGCATATTTGAAGGATTAAATTATTTCAGATGGAATTATTTCGATTTATGGTGACGGCGATACACATAGTTAACGCCGTTTTGTTCAAGGGTAAGGCTCCAATCGTCATGAGCCACGATTTTTTTTGATATCCTGTCGGGAATTTTCCCCACAAGTGTCGGGTCGCCATCGACGTTGATTTTTTCTTGGTCGATTTCGAATGTAAGAGAGTCGCCAACGACATTCCACTCCGCCTCAGCGGAAATCGTAATCACCTCCGGCTTGATGGTGCGGTAAATTGCTTT
>JAFZPB010000045.1 GCA_017552595.1 Muribaculaceae bacterium | reverse complement strand
TGAAGGTGAAGGCAGTGGTGAAAGAAAACGGCGAAAAAGAAATTCCCGCCCGCATCACTTACACAGTGAAGAAGAAATCAGAGAAGGAAGTTCTTCTGAGTGGCGAGTTCGCTTCCGGCGAAACCACAATCGACCTCACAAAATTGGAGTCGGGCAACTACACTATCGAGTTCGCCGCTCCCGATTTGGAAGGCGCTCCCAAGACGAGCAAAAGCCTCTTGTTGTATCGCTTGACCGATGCGAAGGCTCCCAACGAAAACTTGATTTGGGTGGAGAAATCGAGTCTGACGGCTGATGCTGACCGTAAAGCGTCGATGGTTTACGCCACGTCGCTCGACAAAACCTTCATTTATGTGGTTACATACGACGATAAAGCCGTAGTGAACCGCGAACTCTTAGAGGTCGGCCCGGGCTTCCACACCTACGACGTGAAAGTCCCGACGGTTAAGAACCGCTTGACGGTGAAGATGATTACCGTGGGCAATTACAAGTCGGACAGCGAGGCGGCATCTGTAACGACTGCCGACTATTACGACGACTCGATAACCATTGACGCTGAATCGTTCCGCGACAAAATCACTCCCGGAGCGGAAGAAACATGGAAATTCACCGTCAAGGACAAAACCGGCAAAGGCAAGTCGGCGGGTGTCATTCTTGACATGTACACCAAGGCTCTCGAACAACTACAATCCCACTCGATTTCAATTGCCTCTCCCTATTGGTCGATGTTCTACACCGATCAGCGATTCTCCTCGTTTGGCCGTATTTCCGAATCCGCACTCGATATCTCGTCATTTATTAAAAAAGGTATCCCGACGTTCAGCGAACCTGAATTGAATCTCTTCGGTGAGGATTCGTTCTACGATAGATATTCTTATGACATGCTCGGTGCAAGCAGAGGTCGCGTTCTGATGAAATCCGCCGACGCTGCTCCGACAGGTGGTGCAGTCCTATATGAAAAGGTAGAGGAATCGGTAGCGGCTGCCCCCGAAGCAGAACCTGTCGTGGCTTATGGAAAGGTCGCTGAGAAGAATGACAGCGGCGAAGCCCCCGCTGAAGAAAACTTCGAATACCGTGATGCCGAGACTCCGCTGGCTTTCTTCTGCCCGATGCTCAACACCGACGCTGATGGTAATCTTTCCTTCTCGTTCACCGCACCAAACCAGAACACTACGTGGCTTCTCCACGCGCTCGCTTATACTCCCGAATTGAAGACTTCGAAAATCACCCGCGAAATCGTCGCTAACAAGCCGATTATGGTGAAGCCGAATCCCCCGCGTTTCCTCCGTCAAGGCGACCGCGCTCAAATCCTCGCCACTGTCATGAACAACAGCGAAGAGGCTCAGGCTATCACCACGACAATCGAAGTGTTCGACCCGATGACCGGCAAGGTGATAAAGACTCATAAGCAAACCGACCAAGTGGCGGCCAACGGTTCGGCAATCGCCGCTCTCGAAGTCGAAGCCCCGTTCGACGCTACGTCGCTCGGCTACAGGGCCAAATCGTCGATTGCAGGCTATGCCGACGGCGAACAGTCGCTCCTGCCGATTCTTTCATCGGTGACGCCGGTGATTGAAAGCACCACGTTCTATCTCGCCCCCGATTCGACTTACTACAAGAAGGAATTGCCGAAGATGCCTGCCGACGCACGCGTCACGATGCAGTTCTGCGAGAATCCTGCTTGGTACTGTGTGACGGCTCTTCCGGGTATCCGCAAGGAAGTTGACCGCACTACTTCATCGGCTGCCGCATCAATCTTCTCAGCCGCTATCGCCGACGGTATCCTCCGCGAAAACCCGAACATCGCCACCGTTATCCAACAATGGAAGGAAAGCGAACAGACCGACTCCACGCTCACTTCGATGCTTGAGAAAAACCAAGACCTCAAGATTGTTCTCCTCAACGCAACGCCGTGGGTTATGGATGCCCGCAGCCAAACTGAACGTATGCAGCGACTCTGCCTCCTTCTCGACCGCAAGGAAATCGATGCCGCTTACACCCATGGTATCGAACGCCTTTCGAAACTTCAACGTCACGGCGGCGGTTGGGCATGGATTGACGAATGCGACGAAGCATCGTATTGGTCAACTCTCAACGCCCTCGCACTCTTCGGCCGTCTGCGTGAACTCGGCTATCTCCCCGGCAACGTCAAGTTGAACGAGATGATTAAGAACGCAATAGTCTTCATCGATGCCGACGTGGCTAAGGATTTCAAACTCTATCCGAAGAGCGTATATCCCAACTACGTGTTGACGCGCGACTACTATAAAGACCTCGTCAAATTGCCTTCGGCCAACCAGAAAGTTTACAATGCTACTATCAGTTGGATTGCTTCGAGATGGCGCAAGGACGATGTCGCCAACAAAGCAATTGACGCTATTATCCTCAACAACAACGACCATTCTTCGACGGCACGCGAAATCCTCAACTCGCTGCGTGAATATGCCGTCAGCACTCCCCAATATGGAATGTGGTGGCCTTCCGACGACAAATACACCGGCTGGTCAATCGCTAAAATCTCGTCGGCATCTATCGCCCTCGACGCTTTCCACGCAATCGAACCTAATTGCAAGGAAATCGACCAAATCCGCCAATGGCTCGTGCTCCAGCGCGAAGCCAAGGATTGGGGCACTTCGGTGACTACCGCCGACGTCGTGGCTTCGATTCTCACCAGTGGTCGCAACTGGCTCAAACCGTCAGGCGCAACCTACTCGATTAAGGTGGGCAAGGGCGAAATCCTTCCCGACCACACAGAGGCGGGCACAGGCTACTTCCGCCGCAATATCAACGACATGATTATCCCGGGCGTCGCCAACGAACTCGCTATCGAACGCCACGCCAACCACCCGTCATGGGGCTCGGTAATCTGCCAATATCGTGGCGAAATGAGTGAAATCAAGGCCGTCGCAAGCGACGCTGTCGAGGTTGAAAAACGCTTCTTCGTCGAGCAATCCACCGAGAAGGGTAAGAAATGGATTGAAACCACCGACATCAAGGTGGGCGACCGTGTGAAAATCCACCTCCGCATCCGCAACAACCGCGATATGGACTATGTGGCAATTATCGACGACCGTGCCGCTTGCTTCGAACCCGTCGAGCAACTTCCGCGTCCGATTTATTCCGAAGGCATCTGCTTCTATCGTGAAAATCGCGACTCCGCCACCAATATCTATGTCACCCACATGCCGAAGGGTACCTACCTGCTCGAATACGAAATGTTCGTAAACAACGCAGGCACATTCTCGTCGGGTGTGGCTACTCTCCAATGCCAACAGGCTCCGCAACTCACTGCCCACTCGGCAGGCGCAATCCTGAAGGCTGCCGCTAAGTAGTTTTTTCTCATTTTAGGCTTTACATTGGCTGTAAATAAGGAAAATATAGATTTGAATAATCCGGAGTTCCAAAACGTGCTCCGGCTTATTCGTAATACCCACCGGTCGGTCTTTATGACCGGCCGCGCCGGCACGGGCAAATCCACCTTCTTGCGCTATATCTGCCAGAACACCCGCAAGCGCCACGTCGTGCTCGCCCCGACGGGCATAGCGGCAGTCAATGTGGGCGGAATGACGCTTCATTCGTTTTTTAAACTCCCGTTCAAACCGCTGGTGAAGGACGACCCGGAGTTCGCTCCAAACCGACTGAAAAAACGGATGAAGTACTCCAAAGCCCACAAAAAACTCATCGAAAACCTCGACCTAATTATTATCGACGAGATTTCGATGGTTCGCGCCGACGTGCTCGACTTCGTCGACCGTCTGCTTCGCGTCTATTCGAAGAATATGCGCGAACCGTTCGGCGGCAAGCAGATGCTCTTCGTGGGCGACGTGTTTCAACTTGAGCCGGTGGTCACTGCCGATATGCGCGAAGTGTTGAGCCGCTACTATTCGAAGTTTTTCTTCTTCTCGGCTCACGTGTTCGACGAAATATCTATAGTGCCCATCGAACTGCGTAAAGTCTATCGCCAATCCGATACGGCGTTTATCAACATCCTCGACCGCCTTCGTGTCGGCAACGCCTCTTTGGACGACCTTGCCGTTATCAATTCGCGCTATTCTTTGCCTGATGAAACCTCCGGGGAGGGCGAAAAATTTTCGATGACGCTTGCCGCCCGCCGCGATATGGTTGACGCCATTAACGAATCTCATCTATCGGCGCTCGACACGCAAGAGGTGACATATCTCGGCTCTGTCACAGGCGATTTCCCCGAGAGTTCATATCCCACGAATCTTGACTTGACGCTCAAAGTCGGCGCTCAAGTGGTGTTCCTCCGTAACGACCGCGAACATCGATGGGTAAACGGTTCGCTTGGCGTTGTGGTCCGCGCCGACGAGGAAAATGTGACGGTCCGTGTCGAAAACGGCGAGACCTACACCCTCGAACAAGAAATGTGGACTAACGTCAGATATGTTTTCAACGAGGCTGAAAACACTGTGACGGAAAATGTTCTCGGCACGTTCACGCAATTCCCTTTGCGGCTCGCATGGGCGTTGACCATCCACAAAAGCCAAGGACTCACGTTCTCCAACGTGGTTATCGACATAGGGCAGGGGGCTTTCTCGGGCGGACAGTCGTATGTGGCGTTATCGCGATGCACATCCTTGGACGGAATCACACTGACGGCCCAATTCCGCCAGTCCGACTTCTTCGTTCATCCTGCGATAGTCCGTTTCGCATCGCAATTTAACGACAACAACCTCATCGGCTCGGCTCTTGACGATGCCAAGGCCGACTATCTCTATTCGGAAGCGTCATCGGCTTTCGAAAACGGTGATATGTCGCTCGCTGTCGATAATCTTTGCGATGCTTTGGCACTTCGCAACGACCTTGACAAACCATCGGTGCGCCGCTTGATGAAGATGAAAATAGCGTCGTTGACTCGACTTCGTGACGACGTGAATCGCTTGGAAACCGAGATTGCCGACAAAATCGAACAAGTGCGTTCGTTGGCAGAAGAATATGTGACGATGGGCAATTATTGCGCCGACGACGGCGAGTTTACACCCGCTTTCGGAAATTTCGACAAGGCATTGTCGCTTGTTCCCGATTTGCCCTCGGCAATCGTAGGTAAGGCTCGGACTCAAATGAAATTGGGCGATGTGAAAGAGGCGAAGACCATCTTGAACGACTTCCTTCGCCGGCAGCCGGAGTCGTTCGACGCGCTCGTTCTGTTGGCCGATATCACCTATCGCAAGGATAACAACCCCGAAGACGCATTGCTTCACTATTTAAAGGCATTTTCGGTCAACAAAGAATCGTTGGCTGTATGCGACCGTGTGGCAATGATTTATGAAGAATTGGGGCAAAGCAGCGAGGCATCGCGTTTTAAAGCCCTTGCCGCCCGACTGCGGGCAAAACGCAAAAAATAGTTAGAACAAAGAAAGGGAGACTGCCCAATGGCGGTCTCCCTTCTTTAAGTTAATGTTTCCTTCGACTCTTATTTGCCGGCGATAGAGTCGGAAACTGTCAAACGCAGACGACCTTTTGCGCGACGGCGGGCAAGAACCTTGCGGCCGTTGGCGGTCGACATTCTCTCACGGAAACCGTGTTTGTTCACGCGTTTGCGGTTGGAGGGTTGGAATGTTCTTTTCATTGCAATGTATATTTATTTTTTTGATTTTACACAATTCGGAGTGCAAAGTTATAGCATTTCCCCGACATGACCAAAAATTTCGCCGAAAAAAGCAAATTCGCCACGTTAATTTGATTTAATTGTAGAGTCCAGGCACAAATGCAACACGAGACAAAGTTAGTTAAAAAATTTGAAGAATTCGACGACGGGCGAAGAGAAGTTGAGTTTTTCTCTTGGTCGTCGGTTGATTTTCTTTTGTATGTTGAAGATTGTATTGTCGGA
>JAFZPB010000044.1 GCA_017552595.1 Muribaculaceae bacterium | reverse complement strand
TCAATCCCGTCGTTTGGTTGAGACTCGCCTTGATGATATAAGGCGTAATCGTCCCTTTAACATCGCCAGATGCAGTCAATGTCGTACCTATCGCCCCATTACCCGAATCGAAAATATAATTCTCCGGGTCAATGATATACGCCCCCGCAGCCTGCACCCCAAAGCCACCGATATTGACCGCAATGGTTGCCTTCGTCGCGTCAACATGTGAGGTCTCATTGCCAAACTCGTTTTTGAATTTTGCATTGTTTTGAACTGTAATCTTGGCGTTTTTTTGGTCTTTTTCTACAAGGCCGCCTGCATTAAACTTGATTAAGCTTCTCTTTTCTTCATCCGTCAACTTTGACACGTCATAGGACGAGAACGTATCATAAACCTTAGTCAAATTTGCGGCGCCGTTCACCTCAACAATTGCGTTGGGGCTTGATATATGTTTTGGCGTAATTGCCCCTCTGCCTTTGATGATTGTGGCGCCATCGATTATCTTGACTTTAGAGTTGTCAACATAAAAGTCATAATTATTCGCCAAAGCTGGTGTAAGAGCCAGTCCGGAATATTCCACCCAGTTCTTGACATCTCCATCCACGGTCACGTCTCCGCGGACATTCTCGTTATGGAACTCGGCCTTGCCCGTCGTCAGAACCAACCCATCAGATGGCCGCTCAACGCTTTCCAAAGAAATCAACGTTGGAGTGACTGTTGGAACAGTTTTCCCACCATCATACGCTTTTGTAACATCTGCGTAGGAAACCGTAAGAGCAAAGGGCGAAATTTCGCCCTTGGTTGTAAAGGTCGACGATGTCAGATTATAGTTTTTCGCCTTGTCGCCTTTGATTTCAGCCGTATAGGTGATCGTCTGCTTCCCGTCGCCGGTGCGGACGACATTCGCGCTTGCGTACTTGCCCGTAACGGAAAATGATGTGCCGTCGTCGGCGACCAGCTTGTTTGCGTCCGTGCTACCAGACGCATACTGCAGATAACCGCCGCTCAGATTGTCCGACGCGACAGCAATGTCCGTCCCGTTGTAAAGCTTGTCCACATTCGCGTTGGAACCAAGCGTCAGTGTAATCGCACGCTTGGTAATTATACCCGTGCCGCCTGCCAAAGTGCTTTCTACAGAATAATTGGCCGCATCGTCACCCGCGAGGCTGAGCCCCGTATAATTGAGTGTATGCGTTCCCGCGTCGTCGCCCGCAAGATCATCGACAGCGTTAAACTTAATGCCCGTAGCGAAAAGACAAACATCATCTTTCGTTTCGTCATCATACGTTATAAAAAGTGATGATCCCAATTCACGGGGCGCATCTGCCGAAACTCCCGGCAGGGTATCCGTATGATCATAAGTCTTTGTTATCGCTGCCCCGGAAAGATCGCTGATTGAAGCCGCCGTAATAACCCGCGGCGTGATTTTGCCATAGCCCGTCAAACCTGTGGCATTAGCTCCGCCAAAGTTATCGTAAAGTACAACGGATTTATTATTGAGATCCACAAGGCGATAATTGCCTGCGTCAGCAC
>JAFZPB010000043.1 GCA_017552595.1 Muribaculaceae bacterium | reverse complement strand
GGCTCCAGTTTTTACTTGAGGCCATGGGGAATCTCCTTCAACACTGGAGATAGTCCAACTACCCTTGATGATGTCGTTAGTGAACCCCGGCGGCTCATCATCGCCACATGAAACGAATGATGCGGCGAAGGCAATTAAGGTTGCCGATAACAAAAGTCGAAAATTTATCATTATTCAATAAATAGTATTGTGAAGGAAATTATTTGCCGAGGTCGCGGAGGTGGAGTTGCCAAGCCCATGCAGAGCGCATGGTGTCGTCAATTGTTGCGGTGGCTTTCCACCCGAGCACGTTGTTGGCGCGTTCGGGATTTGCCCAAACTTTTTCGATGTCGCCTGCACGGCGGCCGACAATGCGGTGAGGCACTTTCACACCAGTAGCACGCTCGAAAGCGGCGATGAGTTCCTTGACGGAAAGGCCTACGCCTGTGCCGAGATTGAACACTTCGACATCTTCTTGACTTTTCCCGGTCAACATTCTCTCCACTGCAACGACATGCGCTTTGGCCAAGTCCACTACATTGATAAAGTCGCGGATACAGGAACCGTCGGGCGTGGAATAGTCGTCGCCGAACACGCTCAATTCCTTGCGGATACCGATGGCCGTTTGGGTAAGGTAGGGAACGAGATTCTGAGGCACACCGTTGGGAAGTTCGCCTATTTCAGCACTTGGGTGCGCGCCTACGGGGTTGAAGTAGCGAAGAATAACACTCTTTATGCCTGAACCCGAGCGGACAAAATCGCGGATAATTTCTTCTGATATTTGCTTGGTGTTGCCGTATGGCGAAGTGGCCACTTTGATGGGCGAATTTTCCGTGACAGGATTCTCGTCGGGTTCGCCATAAACGGTGCATGACGAAGAGAACACAATTCCTTCAACACCATATTCCGGCATTAACTCAAGCAAGTTCATAAGGGTGTTGAGGTTGTTGCGGTAGTAGAGCAACGGTTTTTCGATTGATTCGCCCACGGCTTTGCTGGCCGCAAAGTTGATTATGCCGCGGATGCCTTTGTGTTCGTCGAAGAGTTTGCGGAGAGCGGAAATGTCGGTGCAGTCGGCTTCAACGAAGTCGGGCCGTATGCCCGTAATGCGCTCGATTCCGTCAAGAACGTCGCGGTTGCTGTTGGAAAGATTGTCGATAATAACGACGTCGTAGCCTGCTTGCTGCAGTTCGACAACGGTGTGTGAACCGATATATCCGGTTCCGCCCGTAACAAGTATTTTGTCTTTTGCCATAGTAGTTTCGTTTATTCTACAAAAGTAACTCTTTTTGCGCCAATTTTCAAGAATTGCGATTGATTTTTCTTGAAAAAAATGTAATTTTGCCGTAAGGAATAAAAAATTGTAACGGATATGAAAAGATTCTTGTTTTTCCTATTGGCGGCCGTCGCTTTTTTCGCCACATCGACGGCAAGCATTTCGTCGGTTGAGCGCGACGGAAGTTGGTATAAAATATACAATGAAAGCGGCCGGTTGGCTCACTCGGTATCGGCTTCAGTGGGCGAACTGCAAGGTTTCGGAGCGGATTTCTTTATCGTAAAATCCGGTTCGTGGTATAAGTTATATGACGAGAAAGGGAAACTGTATAAATCGCTGTCGGTGAGTTCGGTAGGAGAGATTCTATCGGTTGGCGCAACAACTTTTACGAGCCGTTCCGGTTCATGGGTATACACATGGAACCGTGATGGCAAGCGTATTTCATCAAGGCAAGCCAGCAGGTAACCTACTTTAATTTTGCTTTGGCATTCGGGCAACGTGAGCGTATAAACTCATAGACCCACATAAATGCGTCATCTTCAACATATACCCGATTCTTGTTGAAGGTTGCATTCACTTTGATTCGGTTGAACCGGCGATTTCCAATCAGACGCTTCACGGATTGGAATGACGATACCATTGATGAGCGCGAGGCTGCCAATACTCCCGCGCCGGCGGCACCTAAATTTCCCGTTGCTAATCCCGCTAATGCGCCTAAAACACCAATGGCCTGCGCTTTTTTCATTTGACGGGGCATCTGCTTGTGAACGATTCCATACTCGTCCATTTCGAACATGACTATGTAGCGTCCTCCCATAATCGCGGCATAGATAAGATATGAGATGATTGTCAATACGGCAAATACGGCAATCATAATCAAGAATACGAAGGATATGGTTTTGAACGATTCCAAATCAAATCCGTCGGCGAAGAGGATGATAAGTTGGACAAATGCCCATGTAATGACAACACTGATTGACATTACTTTAATGACATCTATCATAACTGTGGGGTTAGAAAACAGATTCACTTCATAAATCCAACGGTATTTTCCGTCGGGACATTGCTTAACACTAAAATCGTTCATGACAGAAGTAGTAATAATCTATTTGAAGATTAGTTGGCCGAATGTAGTTGGAAGGTGGAAATCGGGGGCGGGAGAGTTGATTTCGCTCCACGACAGGTAGTGGGGTTCGGAGGTGCGTCCACCGCATTTGTAGAAGTTGCCAGTGAGTGTTGCGGGGAAATCGGCATCGTTTAGACCTATAATCGATAGGGGAATGGCAACTATTAGACGCCATGAGTGTATGCCGTCACGTTCGTCGAATGGCTTTGTGCCTAACGAGGGGTAACGGCGTATTCGGGTGATTTCGTCAGCAGAGAGGCGTGTGGGGTTGGAGCGTTCGCGACGATGGGAGGAGTTGACTGTGCCGATACAGTTAAACTCGAAGTTGAAGTAATAGTTGTCGGCGGTGGGAGAGATGAAAAATTCAACGCAGGAATCTTGAGCCACCGGCGAAAGATTTTCGGTGTTTACAGCACGGATATAACGTCCAGTAACTTGAAAATCGACGTATATTGCCGTCTTAGAGCGAAGAATGGCAAATGATGCCTGCGGTTTGGCGGGGAAGGTCTCTGGCCAGTTGACACAGCCGATAGCGTGGCGATGTCCGAAATTGTCGAAATAGTTGTAAAGAGCGTCGCCGTCGAGTGTGTCGAGGTTTGGGGCGAATCCTACTTCAATAGACTTCATTTAGATAAGGTGGAAAACGTCGAGAATGTAGTATTTTATTCCAGTGACAAGGCCCACAGTGGCCATCAAGAACAAAATGATGGCAATACAGCGGTTCATTATTCGCATTGAGCGTAGGTTGAACTTTTTGCGGGCTTTGTTGACAATCAGTGTAATAAACCACCACCAGAAAATAGCCCCGATGAAAATGGCTATGTATCCTGCTGCATAGTGGAAATGGTTGTATTCCTCCTTCATGATGCTAAACCGCGCCAACAAACCTATAATAAGGAATATTATCAGAGGATTGGAAACCGTGAAGAGGAATCCTGTGTAGAAATCTTTGATGTAGTTGTGCCCTTGTTCTTCGGGCGATTTAAGTTGTTTCGACGGGTTTGAAACGAAGAGATATATGGCATAGGCGATAATTACGCCGCTGCCGATTATCTGAAGGATGTATTGGTTTTTTGTGATGAAGTCGGTTACGAACGAAAGGCCCAATCCGGTAATGAGACAATAAAAGATGTCGGAAAAAGCGGCACCGACACCTGTGAAGAATCCCGAACCGCGCCCCTTGTTAAGAGTGCGCTGGATACACAAAACGCCAATCGGCCCCATCGGGGCGGAGATTAGTATTCCTATAATAATGGCTCGTGGTATTATATATAAGAATTCGTTCATTTCGACCTACAAAGTTAAAAAATTCTCTTTAAATAGGCAAATAAAAACAACCCCACGACTTAAAAGGCCGTGGGATTGTCGAATATGAAATAAAAGAAAGGGATTATTTAACGAGAACTTTAGATGCTTTTCCGTCGACAACAACGATATAAATGCCTGCGGGAACGTTGAGCGAACCCATGCGTTGTCCGGCGAGGTTATATACTTCGGCGCGGTTGTAGTCGCCGACGATTGCGATTTGACCATCCTTGCCTATGACGGAAACCTTTTGTTCGTCATCGTTATACACTTCATCAACTCCAGCGCAATATTTGTTGGCAATCAAGACGTAAGAGTTGCCGGGCAGGCTGACTTGGCCTGTGCCGGGGGTAAACGATGGAGAACTGATGCCAGTCGAGTAAGAGATGATTTGATAGTCGCTTTTGGTGGTGGATTTGAAGTTGACCGTAAGCACTTTCGACGAAGTGGGAACCAACGGATTGACAACGAGAATCATCTCTTTGTTGCCGCTATAAGCGTAGATAGTGCGGCCGCCTTCCCAACTGCCACTGTGGCAGTAGTTGTTAAACGTTGCCGACTGTGAGAAGAGGTCGGGGTTTAGACGACGGAACCAGTTGAGTTCAGAATAACTCTTATAGAGGCCTTTACGGTTGGTGTCATTGTAATAGTTCCAAATCACCTTCTTGGGGTCGACGTTGTTGCCAGAAGAGGTCTTTTCGGATTCATCAGCGCCAAGTTCGCCGAATTGGAAAAGCATGTGAGAACCCGGATTGAGAATCATCTGTGCGGCAAGCGAGCCGAGACGGCGCATACGGATTGCCAAAGAGTTCTTAATCGTGGTGTTGGAGCAAGTTGTTTGGCAATAACTGTTGCGTTGTTCGTCGTGGCTTTCCGCATAGGAAACCGTAGAGGCGAACGAACGCCCGCCGTCGCTTGTTGCGTTGAACTTGGTGAGGTCGACTTTGTTGCCGACAGCGTATTCATTGGCGTTCCAGTTGACGTTGGCCCAGCAGAGTTGCCCGTCGGCTGCGAGTTGGTTCTCTTCGTTTGCCGTGGCAAGGTCTTCGTTGATGAAGATTGCGGTAGGTTTGACAGCCTTCATATATCCGTGGAGTTTTTTCATGCGGTTGATACGCGACTGGTTGTAGGCTTCAGTGCCCGAACCGTAGGAGTTGTTGTCGCCAAGGCCCTTAACGAGGTCGAAACGGAATCCGTCCACATTGTATTTGGTGAGCCAGAATTGGAGCATATCCTTCCATTGTTGGTCAACGAGGGGGTTGTCCTGACTCCAGTCGTTAAGAACTGAATAGTCGTGAGGGGCGACTTCGTTGTAGAAAGGATTGTTCTTCACGCCGCCATAGAGTTGATACCAAGGATGCAGGCCGTCGCTTTGGTTGAGAACCACGTCGAGAATGACTGCAATGCCGTTTTGGTGGCAAAGGTCGATAAATTCGCGATATTCAGTAGGTGTACCGTATTCCTTATCAGGAGCGAAATAGAAGTTGGGATTATATCCCCATGAATTATTGCCGCTGAATTCTTGAATAGGCATAAGTTCGATAGCATTGATTCCGAGATTGCGGAGATAGTCGATTTTAGTCTTGGCGAGTTTCAGACTGCCGTTGCCTTCCGCTTTGCCTTCAGTTCCCGTAAAGTCGCGGAGAAGGAGTTCGTAAATAATGAGGTCGTTTTTGTCGGGAATTTGGAAATTGGTTACTTTCCAGTTGTAATTATCCTGGTTTTTGTTGAAAACGGCGAGCATCACGTTGCCTGTAACTTTATCCTTGGGATAGGGGATAATTTGGTCGTTGCAGGATGCAGGAATCCATTGGTCGTTCCATGGGTCAAGGACGAGGCGAGCATAGGGGTCGCCGACTTTGATTGATTGGTCGACCATATAGTAGTAAATATAGTCGGTGTTGTTTGCAAGGCCTGTGACGGTTTTCCAGAAGTAGCGGTTGCCTTGATAGTCTTGATAGTTCATGACGCTGGTGGTCTTTGCCTTGTAGTCGTCCCAAGAACCGATGAGGAGCGCATTGGTTTTGTTGGGAGCAGCGATACAGAAGGTTACAGAGCCGTCGGAATTTGTCACTGCACCCATTTTAGGAACACCTCCAGGATAGGTGGCTGCCGTAGAAGCGGAAGGATAGAGAAGAGTCATCGATTTTTCGATAACTTCCGAACCTGCGGTTGCGCGGGCGGTAATTGTGTAGAATCCCACTGCAAATGTATGGGTGTAGGATAGGGATGTACCGGATGCGACAGTCTTTACAGGAGTGGTGGTCGAATTGATAAACAATTCAATTTTAGCGGTCTGTGTCGTTCCGACGGTGAAAGTCACCGTATTGGTTGCAGAAGAAAGGACATCGCCGTCGGCGCTGGAAACGAGCGACATGTTGAAACCTTCTTCGAGGACGTCGACAAAGATGTCATTGCCGCCTGTGGCCTTACCTTCTTTAGTACCGGTGGAGTTACGGAAGACGATAGCGATTTGTTTGACATGTTCGGTGGCATCGGTCATTCCGAAATAGGTGCGGATGTCGCCGATGGTCAGTGTGTAGGTGTTAGGAGCCACATAAGTACATTTGTACTTGGCCGAGTTGTCGAGCCATGTGGGTGCATATTTCCAGTCGCTGCCGCTTGTCGATTTGTTGGTGATGACACCGATGTGAGCATAGACTGGTTCAGATGCGGGGAGTCCTTTCAGACCGCCGGTGCCTTGGTCGGCGTGGAATGTGAGAACTACGTTTGGACTGTTCTCTTGAAGAGGACTCGGCGAGGTGGTGACAATTTGAGCATTTAAGCCAATTGTCATCAACATCGCACTCAGAAGTAAAAATAATTTCTTCATAATTGGTTGAATTTTTATTGATTATGATTATTAAATTATGCTGGATTATGAATAATTGAATTGAAGATGGCTTCGGCGGCTCTTTCTCCGTCAATTGCAGCCGACACGATGCCACCTGCATATCCGGAACCTTCACCCGCTGGGAAAAGACCGCTTATTGATATATGGCATAACGTAGTGTTGTTGCGGGGGATTCTGACGGGTGCTGAAGTGCGGGTCTCGCAACCGATGAGAATCGCTTCGTCGGTTAGGAATCCTTTGTAGCGTTGTCCAAAAGTGGTAAGTGCCGATTTCATTCGAGAGGCAATCATCGAAGGAAGCATTCTGTCGATTCGGGCAGCGTGGATTCCGGGAGGGTAGGAGGATTCGGGCAGGTCGGCCGATTCGCGTGCGTTGACGAAATCTGTCATTCGCTGAGCAGGTGCATTTTGGTCGGGAGTGCCGCTTTCGTTGAAGAATTCTCGCTCAATTTTTTCTTGGAAACGCATCATTTTCAACGCGTCATCGCCAGGAACATCGTCAGGAAGGACTTCAACGACAAATCCGGAATTTGCCCAGCGGCCAGCGCGACCTGAGGCTGACATGCCGTTGACGACGAGCAGACCAGGCTCGGAAGAGGCAGGAATCACAACACCGCCAGGGCACATACAGAATGAGTAAACTGCACGGTCGTCGACACGGCATAGGAGAGAATACTCCGCAGCAGGAAGGAATTTTCCGCGACCGTTGGGGTTGTGGTACATTATTCGGTCGATTAACTGTTGCGGATGTTCGATTCTGACGCCGATAGCAAGCCCTTTGGGTTGAAGTTCCACGCCGTTTTCATTGAGCATACGGTAAACGTCGCGTGCGGAATGGCCAGTAGCAAGAATTACGGGGGCCTCAATTCGTTCGCCTCCGTCGGTGACGACGCCGCGGCATTCGTTGTTTTCGATAATGAGGTCGGTGACGAGTGTCGAGAATCTGACTTCGCCGCCGGCATCAACAATCTGTTGACGTATATTACGGATTATTGATGGCAAACGATCGCTTCCGATATGCGGGTGGGCGTCGGAGAGGATGCTATCGTCGGCACCGAATTGGTGGAAAATAGCCAAAATGCGGTCGACGTTACCGCGCTTTTTCGAGCGGGTGTAGAGTTTGCCGTCGGAGAATGCGCCGGCACCGCCTTCGCCGAAACAGAAATTGGAATTCGGGTCGATTTTGCCCTCACGTGAGATGTCGGCGAGGTCCTTACGTCGGCTATCGACATCCTTGCCGCGTTCGAGAACTATCGGTCGGATGCCGAGTTCTACGAGCCTTAGCGCGGCGAAGAGTCCTGCGGGTCCTGCGCCAACCACAATAGCAACAGGGCGATTGGCATCCAATGCGGGATATTCAATCGGAGTGTAGGGGAGTGTTGAAGAAGGCATCTCGTCAAGGTAGAAATCGAGAGTTAAGTTTATTTTGATAATGCGTTGACGGGCATCGATAGAACGGCGAACGACCACAACCTGCTTGATACGATTCACGTCGATATTCAAGTGTGTTGAAATAGCGATTCTCAGCAGCATGTCGTTTACGGCTGTACGAGGGTCGGTCACTATGTCGATGCGCTGTTTCATTGAGCAATAGCGGATTTTTGATGAGTAAAGTCGTTGAGAGCGGATGTGAGTTCGCCGATTGAGTCAAGCAACACGTCGCAATCATCGATGATTTGACTTGCAGATACGGTAGTGGCAAGTCCGAAAACTGCGGCGCCTGAACGACGGCCTGCATGAAGTCCCGCGGGAGAATCTTCAACGACGACACATTCCGAAGGACTGAGCGACAGACGTGATGCCGCGATTAGATAACCTTGTGGGTCGGGCTTGGATTT
>JAFZPB010000042.1 GCA_017552595.1 Muribaculaceae bacterium | reverse complement strand
TGCAATTCTTCCCCGATTTGGTTAAGAAGGGCCACGTGTACGTGCTTCAGACACCGCTGTTCCGTGTTCGCAATAAGAAAACCTCCCGCAGAGTCGGAAAAGGCAAAAAATCCGCGGCGCAGGATGACACAATCTACTGTTATACCGACGAAGAACGAATCGCCGCTATCGACCACTTCGGCGAAAATGCCGAAATCACGCGATTCAAAGGACTTGGAGAGATTTCTCCCGAGGAATTCCGCGGCTTTATCGGTCCTGATATCCGCCTCGACCGCGTGCGCCTCCGCAAAGAGGACGCCGTCGGCGACCTTCTTCAGTTCTATATGGGCAAGAATACGCCCCAACGACAAAATTTTATCATTGACAATCTCGTAATCGAAGATGACACAAAAATCGCAGACCATTCAAGAATCACTACCGACGACTAAGGTGGCAATATATCCGGGCACATTTGACCCGTTCACCATCGGTCATCTATCAATCGTGGAGCGCGCATTGGCACTTTTCGACAAAGTAATCATCGCAGTAGGCCACAACGACGCCAAACGTAGTTTTCAATCGGTTGAAGAGCGTCTCGATCACATCCGTCGCGCCACAGCGGAAATGCCCCGAGTGGAAGTGATTAAGTACGACGGGCTTACTGTGGATTGTGCCCGCGAAGTAGGGGCAAACTTCATCTTGCGCGGAGTGCGTACTGTTGCAGACTATGAATATGAACGCAACCTCGCCTACGCCAACCGCAATATCTCCGGTATCGAAACAGTGCTCCTTTACACTCTTCCCGAGCATGCATACATAAGTTCGACGCTAGTCCGCGACTTGCGCCGCAACGGTTACGACACTTCACAGTATATCCCCGCCGAGAAATGAAACGATTAGTTTTTGCCGCTTTGTGCGCGATAGGTCTTGTCGGTTCGGCACAAAACATCAACCACCAGCAGAAATTGGCTTTTGCCGAATCGGTAATCGAACGGTTTTATGTGGATAAGGTAAAACCCGATACTCTCGTCGATGAAGCCATCCGGGCAATGCTGCGCACTCTTGACCCTCATTCGTCGTATTCCACGCCGGAAGAAACGCGTGAACTCACCGAGCCGCTTGAGGGCAATTTTTCGGGCATAGGCATTTCCTACAATATGCTTCAGGACTCCGTCTATGTAATCGAACTGATTTCGGGCGGACCGTCGGAAAAGGTCGGAATGCGCCCGGGTGACCGTATTATCGCCGCCGACGGCGTGAAATTGTCGGGCAGGAAATTAAAGAATACCGATGTGAAGAAATATCTTCGCGGACCGAAAGGAACGAAAGTGGATTTGACGGTGGTTCGCTCAGGTCAGCGCGAGCCGTTGCAGTTCAGAATCACCCGCGACAACATTCCCGTCTATTCAGTTGATGCCGCATACATGGTGGACAAGTCGATAGGCTACATACGCTTGAGCCGATTTGCCGAGGCGACCGACCGTGAAGTAAAGGAGGCCATTGCCCGTCTTAAGTCGAAAGGAATGAAGGATTTGATTCTCGACCTTGAGTCGAACGGCGGCGGTTACCTTCAATCGGCCGCGAAAGTTGCCGACATTTTCCTTCCTAAAGGATTGCTCCTCGTCTATACTGAAGGCCCCCACAACCCACGACAAAACTTTAATTCTTCGAGCGCTACCGAGTTCAACGGGCGTTTGGTGGTCACGGTCGACCAATATTCCGCATCGGCTTCCGAGATTCTTTCTGGTGCTATTCAAGACTACGACCGTGGAGTGGTTGTAGGTCGACGCACCTTCGGAAAAGGATTGGTGCAGCGTCCGTTCCCGTTCCCCGACGGGTCGATGATTCGTCTGACAGTGGCTCGCTACTATACTCCGTCGGGACGGTGCATTCAAAAGCCCTACAAAGAGGGCGAGGCCGACAAATACCGCGAGGATATGCTCAACCGCTATAAGGCCGGTGAGTTTTCTTCAGCGGATTCAATCCATGTGCCCGATTCGCTCGTCTATCACACAGTCTTTAACCACCGCAAGGTTTATGGCGGTGGCGGAATTATGCCCGACCGCTTTGTGGCAGTAGATACGACGGAATATTCCGCCTATGCGAACAAGTTGATAGCCAAGGGCTCGGTCAATTTCTATGCCATCGACTACGTTGACCACCACCGCGATGAAATTAAGGCTATTTATCCTACGTCGGAAGATTTCGTCGCAAACTTCTCAGTAGATGATGCCATGTTGGATGCCCTCGTCGAAAAGGGCAAGGCCGACGGCGTGGAATTTGTGGAGAAAGATTTCGCTACCAGCCGCGAATATCTCCGAATGCTTGTTAAGGCGTATATCGCCCGCGACGTCTATTCTTCTGCCGATTATTTCCGCGTGACCAACCCGCGTAATCCCATTTTCAATGAGGCTATTCGCTTGTTGAGAAATCCCGCAGAATATCAGCAACTCCTGAAATAGAGGCATTACCTCTCTATAAACTTTCAACTATAAACTTTCAACTTTAATCCCGATGATAACTACCGACCAATTAAAAGAGACGCAAGAGCGCGAGCATGCGCTGAGGAGGTATCTTTGACATCGACTCGCTGAAAATTCAAGTCGAAGAGGAAGAACTACGCACCCCTGTGCCCGACTTTTGGGAACATCCCCCAGAGGCTCAGGCACAAATGAAAAAAGTCAAGGACTTGCAACGATGGATTGACGACTACAATGATGTTGAAAAGGCCGTCGAAGAATTGACGTTGGCATTCGATTTTCTTAAAGAAGGACTCGTTGAAGAGTCGGAAATCGATGAAATGTATGCCACCGCAATGGAAAAAATCGAAAACCTTGAGTTGCGCAATATGCTTCGCCGTGAGGAGGACAAACTCGGCGTGGTGCTCAAAATCAACGCCGGTGCAGGCGGCACTGAGGCTCAGGATTGGGCTCAGATGTTGATGAGAATGTATCTC